>NZ_QETL01000101.1:0-13741 GCF_003105135.1 Stenotrophomonas sp. SPM
GGGAGAAAAGAGGAAAGAAGGAAAAAAGGGAGGGGAAAGAAGAAGAGAGAAAGAAGAAGAGAGAAAGGGTAGAGGTGAAGTAGAGTGAAGGTGATATAGATTGTATGAGAGGAAGGGTAGGATAGGAAGGAGGGAGGAAAAAGAAAAAGAAAGAAGAGAAGGAGGAGTAAGAAGGAGAGAAAGAGGGAGAAGAGGGGAGAAGGAGAAAGAAAAAAGGGGAGGAGGGGGAGAAAAAAGAATGTAAATAAAAAAGAGAGGAGGAAAGGAAAGAGGAGAGGGGGTGTTTTTCGCGACTATCCGCTGGCCGCCGACGCCGACCTGTATGCGTGGAGCGCCGCAGGCGGCCCGCTGCCGGTGGATGAATCCGAACCCAAGCCGATCCGCCCCGAGCCGGTCGGTGCCGCGCTGGAAACCGCTGCTGCCGATGAATAAATTCCTGCTTGCCAGCGCGCTGCTGGCCCTGCCGTTGTCGCTGGCCGCCGCGCCGCCCTCGCTGGAAGTACCGCTGCCGCCGGCAGCGCCGGGCGCAACGCCAGCGCCGGTGGCCGATACGAGTTCGCCCGCCGCCTTTGCCCAGCTCAGCCCGGAGCAGCAGCGTCAGCGTCGTGCCGACTATGCGTCGTTGAAGGCGCTGCCGGAGGGCGAGCGCGAGCGCATCCGACAGGCCGCCGCCCGCTTTGCCGCGCTGCCGGCCGAACAGCAGCAGCGCCTGCGCGAGCAGTTCCAGGCCCAGGACCAGTCCTTCCGCGATGGCTGGCGGCTGGGGCCGCAGCTGGGCATGCAGTTCCCCAAGCTGCACGGCCTGTTCGGCCTGGTGCCGCCGGAGCAGCGCGAGGCCGCACTGGCCGCGCTGCGCCAGCTCAGCCCCGCGCAGTTGACGCAATTGACGCTGGTGGCCCAGCGCACCCCGCCGCAGGAACGTGATGCCGTGCGCAGCGCCTTCCTCGCCGTGCCGGCCGCCGAACGCGACGCCTGGCTGAAGCACCAGGCCGGCCAGTAGAGTCGACCGTTGGTCGACCATCGCGCAACACGCGCGTGTTGCCTGTATCCACATGAAGAGCAGTCGACCAACGGTCGACTCTATCCAGCAAGCGGCTTCGTTTGGCCGTAACATAGCCGGCCGCAACCCGGTGCCTGTGCCCTTCGCGCGCAACCGTAGTTGGCGTCCTGTACTTCCATGTCTACCGCAACCTCCACGCCGCGCTTCCGCAAGGAAGTGGGCGCGACCGGTCTGCTCGCCCTGCCGTTGGTGCTGGGCCATGTATCCACCGGTCTGATCTCCTTCGTCGACAACGTCATTGCCGGCCACCATGCCACTGCCACCCTGGCTGCGGTGACCATCGGTACGGCCCTGCTGTGGCTGCCGATGCTGATCCCGATCGGCACCCTGATCTCGCTCACCGCCTCGGTGTCGCAGCTGCACGGCGCCGGCCGCGAGCGCGAGATCGGCCCGCTGTTCCGCCAGGCGCTGTGGCTGGCGCTGGGCCTGGGCCTGATCATGTTCACCTTCCTCACCGTCGTGCCGCCGCTGCTGCCGGCCTTCGGCATCGCCCCGGACATCGTGCCGGGGGCCACGGCCTTCCTGCACGCGGTGCGCTGGGGTGGCCCGGCGCTGACCCTGTACTTCTGCATGCGCTACCTCAGCGAGGGCATGCACTGGACGCTGCCGACCATGCTGCTCGGCTTCGGTGGCCTGCTGGTGCTGGCGCCGATGGGCTACGTGCTGGCCAACGGCAAGCTCGGCTTCCCGGAAATGGGTGCCGAAGGCCTGGGCATCGCCTCGGCGGTGATGATGTGGCTGCAGGCCATCGCCTTCGCCACGTACCTGTGGTTCACCAAGCGCTTCGCCCACCTGCAGCTGTTCTCGCACTTCGAGGGCCCGCGCCCGGCCGCGATCTGGGACCTGCTGCGCACCGGCCTGCCGATCGGCATCACCGTGCTGATGGAGGGCGGCCTGTTCATCGTCACCGCGCTGCTGATCGGCCGCCTCGGTGCCAACGAAGCGGCCGCGCACCAGATCGCGATCAACGTGGCGCAGCTGTGCTTCATGATCCCAATGGGCGTGGCCGAGGCCACCACCGTGCGCGTGGGCCATGCGGTCGGCCGCGGCGATGGCTTCGGCGTGCGCCGCGCGGCGTGGGCCGGCTACGCGATCATCATGGGCACGCAGACGCTGTCGGCGGCCGTGCTGCTGTTCGGCCACGACGCCATCGTCGGCGTCTACACCAACGACCTGGCCGTGGCCG
Organism: Stenotrophomonas sp. SPM; assembly: GCF_003105135.1. Classification (NCBI taxonomy): domain Bacteria; kingdom Pseudomonadati; phylum Pseudomonadota; class Gammaproteobacteria; order Lysobacterales; family Lysobacteraceae; genus Stenotrophomonas; species Stenotrophomonas sp. SPM. The sequence continues at coordinate 2,247 of NZ_QETL01000101.1, forward strand.
GCCTCGCCTCGACCCTGCTGTTGTACGCGGCCACGTTCCAGTTCCCCGATGGCATCCAGGTGCTGTCGGCCGGCGCGCTGCGCGGGCTGAAGGACACGCGCGTGCCGATGTTCATCGCCATGTTCGCGTACTGGGGTCTGGGCATGCCGCTCGGCGCAGGGCTCGGCCTGGGCCTGGGCATGGGCCCGCAAGGCATGTGGATCGGCCTGATCGTCGGCCTGACCGCCGCCGCCATCCTGATGGGCTGGCGCCTGCGTCGCAGCAGCCTGCGCATCGGTCAATCGGCCCTGGAATGATCGTCGTGCCCGTCACGCCAGACCGTGACGGGCGAACCCCTGACTTGTGTCCGATGCCGCCTCACACGGCACCGGCTATGCTGTTACCACGGCAAGAAGCCATCCGGAGCGCTCCATGAACCAACCCGTGCCCCCGCTGCCCCCGGCGCATCGCAATCCCATCGCCGGTTTCTTCATCGGGCTGTGGGACGTGATGAATTTCACCCGCAGGCTGATCCTCAACCTGGTGTTCTTCGGCCTGCTGCTGTTCGTGGTGGTGATGTTCATCGTCGCTGCGGGCATGAGTGCCGGCGCCAGCAAATCGCTGCAGGACCGCACCACGCTGGTCATCGCCCCGGAAGGCCGTCTGGTCGAGCAGTACAGCGCTGATCCGGTCAGCCGCGCGCTGGCCAAGGCGGTCGGCGACAACGGTGCCGAGGAAGTGCAGCTGCGCGACCTGCTGCGCGTGATCGAATCGGCCAAGGCCGACAAGAAGATCGAACGCGTGGTGCTGGAACTGGACAAGCTGCAGCCGTCCGGCTTCGCCTCGCTGCGTGAAGTGGCCGGTGCGCTGCAGGACCTGCGCGCCTCGGGCAAGCAGATCGTGGCCTTCAGCCAGAGCATGGGCCAGTCGCAGTACCTGCTGGCCGCGCAGGCCGACGAGGTCTACCTGGATCCGATGGGGTCGGTGGTGCTCGAGGGCCTGGGCCGCTACCGCCAGTACTTCCGCACCGGCCTGCAGGACAAGCTGGGCGTGGACGTGCACCTGTTCAAGGTGGGCGAGTACAAGTCCGCCGCCGAACCGTACGTGCTGGATGCGGCCTCGCCGGCGTCCAAGGAAGCCGACCTGTTCTGGATGAACGACGTATGGCAGCGCTACCTGGGTGACATCGCCAAGGCGCGCCGCCTCGATCCGGCACAGCTCGCCGCGGGCATCGATACCCTGCCCGAAGGCGTGGCCGCGGCCGGCGGCGACCTGGCCAAGTTTGCCCTGCAGCAGAAGCTGGTGACCGCGCTGAAGACCCGCGAGGAATTCGAGGATCTGATGATCGAGCGCGGCGTGGCCGACGAAGATGCTGACGGCGGCTTCCGCAACATCGATTTCGCCTCGTACATGGGTCAGCTCGACGCCCGCCGCAACCCGGTGGACACACGTCCGCAGGTGGCCGTTGTGGTGGCCTCCGGCGAGATAAGCGGCGGCGACCTGCCGGCCGGCCGCATCGGTGGCGAGTCGACCTCGGCCCTGCTGCGCGCCGCGCGCGACGACGACCAGGTCAAGGCCGTGGTGCTGCGCGTGGATTCGCCGGGCGGTGAAGTGTTCGCCTCCGAGCAGATCCGCCGCGAAGTGGTGGCCCTGCAGGCCGCCGGCAAGCCGGTGGTGGTGTCGATGGGCGACCTGGCCGCATCCGGTGGTTACTGGATCAGCATGAACGCCGATCGCATCTATGCCGATCCGTCGACCATCACCGGTTCGATCGGCATCTTCGGCATGATCCCCAATTTCAGCCGCGCGCTGGACAAGTTCGGCGTGCACACCGATGGCGTGGGCACGACCCGCTTCGCCGGTGCCTTCGACGTCACCCGCCCGATGGACCCGGCCGTGGGCCAGGTCATCCAGTCGGTGATCAACAAGGGCTATGCCGACTTCACCGGTCGCGTGGCCGAGGCCCGCAAGAAGCCGGTCGAAGCCATCGACGAAGTGGCCCGTGGCCGCGTCTGGAGTGGTGCGCAGGCCAAGGAACGCGGCCTGGTCGACGCCTTCGGCGGCATGAAGGACGCCGTGGCCGACGCCGCCAGCCGTGCCAAGCTGGGCAATGACGAGAAGTACCGCGTGCGCTACATCGAGAAGCCCGCCACCCCGTTCGCGCAGTTCATCAGTGGGTTCGCCGGCAGCCATGCCGGTGCCTGGATGCTGGCCGATTCGGGCGTGGCGCGGATGATGCTGGCGCGCACGATGCCGGAAGTGGACACCCAGCTGCGCTTCGTCGAGAACGCCGCGCGCGAGAAGGGCAACGGTGCACCGGTGAAGGCACTGGCGTACTGCTTCTGCGGGTTCTGACACGCGGTTGCAGCCACTGAAAACGCCCGGCTTCGGCCGGGCGTTTTTTTATTGGTAGCGCCGGGCCATGCCAGGCGGATTCTGGAGGCCGCGCTTCGCGCTCGCCGGGCATGGCCCGGCGCTACCTCTCATCCGCTACTGCGTTGCTTCAGCCTCGGCCTTGCGCTCTCGCTCGGCACCAGCGTCCACGGTCTTCTGCACGTCCTTGGCGCGGTCCAGCGGCTGGCTGATGGCCTTGGCCAGCGCCTGCGGCTCCGGCGGCTTCTCGGGGTTGGGCGTGGCCGGCTTCTGGCAACCGGCCAGCAGCGCGACCGACAGGCAGACGGGAATCAGCAGACGCATCGTGGTGCTCCGGGGCGGGTGATGCGGCAGTGTCGCACTGTCGGCAACGCCCTGCTGTGACGCGTATCCTTGCGGCATCGAAATACAGCGGGCGCGGCCCCGGAGAACTCATGACCCAGCAACGGTGGCGCCTGGACGGGCAGACGGCCCTGATCACCGGTGCCAGCGCCGGCATCGGCCTGGCGATCGCACACGAACTGGCCGGTTTCGGCGCCGACCTGATGATCGTCGGCCGCGATATCGACATGCTGGAGACCGCGCGCGACGAACTGCTGGACGTGCATCCGCAGATGCAGGTGCATGCGCTGGCCGCCGATGTCTCCGATGACGAAGACCGCCGGCAGATCCTGGACTGGGTGGAGGACCACAGCGATGGCCTGCACATCCTGGTCAACAGCGCCGGCGGCAACGTCACCAAAGCGGCGACCGAGTACTCCGAGGACGAGTGGCGCCAGATCTTCGAGACCAACCTGTTCTCGGCCTTCGAGCTGTCGCGCTACGCGCATCCGCTGCTGGCCCGGCACGCCGCCTCGTCCATCGTCAACGTCGGCAGCGTTTCGGGCCTGACCCATGTGCGCAGCGGCGTGGTGTACGGCATGACCAAGGCGGCGATGCACCAGATGACCCGCAACCTGGCGGTGGAGTGGGCCGAGGATGGCATCCGGGTGAACGCGGTGGCGCCGTGGTACATCCGCACCCGGCGCACGTCCGGGCCGTTGTCCGATGCCGACTACTACGAAGAAGTGATCGCACGCACGCCGATGCGCCGCATCGGCGAGCCGGAAGAAGTGGCCGCAGCGGTGGGCTTCCTGTGCCTGCCGGCGTCGAGCTACGTCACCGGTGAGTGCATCGCGGTTGACGGCGGCTTCCTGCGCTACGGGTTCTGAGCCTGACCCGGGGTCGGATCCCTTTCTGCAGGAAAGGGCTCTGACCCCATCAACGCCGGGCGGCAACGCCTACTCCGGCACCCGGCAATCACTCGCAGCCAGCACCGCCTGCAGGCGCTCGCGTTCGGCGCGGGCGGCGTCGCGGTTTTCCTCCGAGGCAAAGCGCTCGCGACCGCGGGCATTGCGGAAGCGCTGTTGCCAGCTGCCACAGCGCTGCGCCTCGGCCACTTCGCTGCAACGGTCGCTGACCACTTCGCAGCTGGCCGCATTGACCGGCGTGGCACCGCCCAGGCCGCTGACGCTCATCAGCTCGCAGCGGCCCGGCGCGGCTTCGTACTCGTGCAGGTATTGCCCGCCCTGTGAATCCTGACACTGGAAGATCGGCGGCAGCGGCGGCTTGGGCGGCGCGTTCTCGTCGACCGAAGCATCGCCGGGGCGGGGCAGCAGGGCGCTGTCGAGGATGGCATCGCCGCCTTCGCGCTCGACCATGTAGGCCTCGCTGATGATGCGCTCCTGGCCCGCGCGCGGCGGTGTGGGAGCGACGGGCGCTTCCGAGGCAGGCGCTGCAGGCGCGGGGTTGGCAGCGACCGGCGCTGGCGTGGGAGCGGCCGCGGGGGCTGCAGCCGACGTCGACGGCGCGGAGCCGGGCAGCTTCACGATCTCCTGCTTCATGCCGGCCGAACAGGGCATGCGCTGCACGGTGGGAACATCGCTGCTGCCGGTGCAGCGGTAGATGACCATCTCTTCGGCCGCGGCAGCGCCGGGCAGCAGGCACAGCGCCAGCCAGATCAGTTTCTTCATGCCAGCAGCCTACAGCAGCGGCCACCACCTGGCAGATGCCAACCTTGGTTGTCACGTGCGGTGGCCGGTGCCTGGGTAGTTGCCAATCTTGGTTGGCGCTGGCCAAGAACGGCGCCCACCAAGGTGGGCATCTACCAGGGCAGGAGCAGAGTGCCCACCAAGGTGGGCATCCATCAAAGCGAAGCGCTCAGCCGCCGCTGCAGTCCTGCGTCAGGCGCGCGTCGATGCCGCGCTGTTCGTTGCTGATCGCGGTGCGTTCGCTCTGCAGCGCGCTGTTGTAGCGGCGGTCCAGCTCCCAGCGGCGGTCGCGCAGGCGCGAGCAGACTTCGCGCGGCGGCAGCAGGCTGCAGGCGTCGCGCACCAGCACGTTGCCGCCGGGCACGTTGACCCCGTAGCCGAGCGGCGGCCGATGCACCGGAATTCCTGCAGCCCCCGGCGGTGGCCCGATGCCGATGGCGCCGCCTCCCGGGCCCGGTCCCGGCGGCAGCGGGCGCGGTCCGCCATGGTGCCCCGGTCCGTACCAGACCGTGGTCCATACCGGCACCCAGCGCGGATTCCCCTCGTTGTTGTCGCTGGTATAGCGGCTGCCGTCGTCGCGCACGCACTCGTACATCGGCTGCGGTGGCTGGATGTAGACGTGGCGGACCTCGCGCACGCCCATGTCCGGCCTCGCTGCGGGCGTCGGCGGCGGGGTATCGGTGCTGACCGCACGCGGCGGCGGGTCGCGCGGGCGCTGCAGGTCGCGCACTTCCTGGCGGCCGCTGCTGCAGGGCTTGTCCTGCAGCGCAACGGCGCCGTTGCTGCCAACGCAGCGGTAGACCCGCACGTCATCGGCAGCGAAAGCCACCATGGGCATCGACAGAGCCAGGCAGAGGGCAGGGCGCAGCAGGTTCATGGCTGCAGCCTGCGCGAATTGCCGCGGCACTGCAATCGGCGCATCAGGAGCGCAGGATGCTGCCGCTGAGTGCGTCGCGGATGGGCGTCGGCTGGGCCAGACCGCCGGTCTGGCCATCGAGGATGCCGTCGAGCAGCCGCAGCAGGCGCGGGTCCAGTTCTTCGCGGCTGCGCGCCGGCGGTTCACCGGCCAGGTTGGCGCTGGTGGACACCAGTGGACCGCCCCAGGCGCGGCACAGCGCCGCCACCAGCGGGTGGGCGCTGATGCGCACGGCGATGCCGCTGTGTTCACCGGTCACCCACGGCCGCGCACGGGGGCCGGCCGGCAGGATCCAGGTGTTGGCGCCGGGCCAGCTGGCCAGCACCGCGCGTTGACGTGCGTCGGGCAGGGCCTCAAGGCGCACCCAGCCTTCCAGCTGCGGCAGATCGGCGGCGACCAGGATCATGCCCTTCTCCACCGGGCGCTGCTTCAGGCGCAGGACCATGTGCACCGCCGCCTCATGGGCAGGGTCGCAGCCCAGGCCCCAGACAGCTTCGGTCGGGTAGCCGATCACGCCCCCCGCGCGCAGCGTGGCCACAGCAGTATCGAGGGTGAGTTCTTTCATGGGGAAGGCCGGCCCGACGTGGGGCTTCATTATCCCCCCGCGGCGTGCAGAACGGGTGGTGGGCACCGGTTGTCGGTGCGGACAGTCGGTCCGCACATCCCGGCAGATCATCCACGCATGGCGTGGATCTACTTGGCGGCCTTCTTCACTGTTTTCTTCGCCGCCTTCTTCGCGGGGGCCTTCTTTGCGGCCGCCTTCTTGGCCGGCGCCTTCTTCGCAGCGGCCTTCTTCGGCGCGGCTTCCTTCTTCACCGCCGCCTTCTTGGCCGGGGCCTTCTTCGCGGCGGCCTTCTTGGCGCCAAAGCCCTTGCGCACCGGCTTGCCGGTTTCTTCCATCAGCTGCTGCACTTCGGCCAGGGTCAGCGATGCCGGCTCGCGATCCTTGGGGATCTTGCCGTTCATCTTGCCGTCGCTGATGTACGGGCCGAAGCGGCCGTTGAGCACTTGGATGTCGCTGCCCTGGAACTCCTTGATGATCCGGTTGCGCGCGATCTCTTCCTTCTCTTCGATCAGGAACACGGCGCGGGCCAGGTCGATGGTGTACGGGTCGTCTTCCTTCTTCAGCGAGGCGTAAGTGCTGCCGCGCTTGGCGAACGGGCCGAAACGACCGATGCCGACGCTGACGTCCTCATCCTTGTCCTGGCCCAGCGCGCGCGGCATCAGGAACAGTTCCAGCGCGTCTTCCAGCGAGATGGTGTGCATCGACTGGCCGGGGCGCAGCGAAGCGAACTTCGGCTTCTCCTCGGCGTCCTCGGCGGTGCTGCCGATGGCGGCATACGGCCCGAAACGGCCCAGGCGCACGCTGACCGGCTTGCCGGTCTTGGGGTCGGTACCCAGTTCGCGGGCACCGCTGGCCTCGGCGCGGTCGACCGATTCCTTCTTGTCTTCCACCAGCTCCTTGAACGGTTCCCAGAAGCGGGCCATCAGCGGGATCCACTCTTCCTCGCCGCGCGAGACGGCATCGAGCTCGTCTTCCAGCTTGGCGGTGAAGTCGTAATCCACGTACTGGGTAAAGTGGCTGGACAGGAACTTGGACACCGCACGGCCGACGTCGGACGGGCGGAAGCTGCGGCCTTCCATTTCCACGTACTTGCGGAACAGCAAGGTCTGGATGATCGAGGCGTAGGTCGAGGGACGGCCGATGCCGTACTCTTCCAGCGCCTTCACCAGCGCCGCTTCGGTAAAGCGCGGCGGCGGCTGGGTGAAATGCTGGTCGGCCTGGATGCGTTCCAGCGGGATGCGGTCGCCCGGCTTCATCGCCGGCAGCTTGCGGCCTTCGTCGTCGTCCTCGGCGCTCTTGTTGTCCTTGCCTTCCTCGTAGACGGCCAGGAAGCCGGGCACCACCACGGTGGTGCCGCTGGCGCGGAACACGTGTTCGCTGCCAGCCGACAGGTCGACGCTGACGGTGTTGAGGGTGGCCGGGATCATCTGGCAGGCGACGGCACGCTTCCAGATCAGCTCGTACAAGCGGCGCTCGTCGTCGGTCAGGAAGCGCGCCACCTGGGCCGGGGTCCGCAGGGCCGAGGTCGGGCGCACGGCTTCGTGCGCTTCCTGGGCGTTCTTGGACTTGGTCTGGTAGGTGTTGGGCTGGTCCGGCAGGGAGGCGATGCCGTAGTCACGGGCGATCACGTCGCGGATCTCCGCCAGCGCGTCCTGCGACAGGTTCACCGAGTCGGTTCGCATGTACGAGATCAGGCCGACGGTACCTTCGTCGCCGATGTTCACGCCTTCATACAGCTTCTGCGCCACCTGCATGGTCTTGCGGGTGGTGAAGCCGAGCTTGCGCGAGGCTTCCTGCTGCAGGGTCGAGGTGGTGAACGGCGGCGCAGGGCGGCGCTTGCGCTCCTTGCTGGCCACGTCGGTGACGTGCAGCGAGCCCTGCGCGGCCTGCTGGATGCGCAGGCGGGCGGCCTCGGCGGTGTCGCCGTCGGTGACGGTGAACTGCTCGAACTTCTGGCCGTCCAGCTTGATCAGCTTGGCGTTGAAATGCTGGCTGGGGTGCGCGCACTCGGCAGCGATGGACCAGTATTCGCGGGCGATGAAGGCTTCGATCTCCTCCTCGCGCTCGACGATCATGCGCAGCGCCGGGCTCTGCACGCGGCCGGCGGACAGGCCTCGCTGCACCTTGCGCCACAGCACCGGCGACAGGTTGAAACCGACCAGGTAGTCCAGCGCGCGTCGCGCCTGCTGGGCGTCCACCAGGTCGCTGGCGATGGCGCGCGGCTGGTTGATGGCTTCCTTGATGGCGCGAGGGGTGATCTCGGTGAAGACCACGCGCTGCATCGGCTTGTCCTTGACCAGCCCACGTTCCTTGAGGATCTCGGCGATGTGCCAGCTGATCGCTTCACCCTCGCGATCCGGGTCGGTCGCCAGCAGGATGTCGTCGGCGCCCTTGGCGGCCTTGGCGATGGCATCGACGTGCTTCTCGTTCTTGTCGATGACGTCGTAATGCATGGCGAACCCGTTGTCCGGGTCGACCGCGCCTTCCTTCGGGATCAGGTCGCGCACATGCCCATACGAGGCCAGGACGGTGTAGTCCTTGCCGAGGTATTTGTTGATCGTCTTGGCCTTGGCCGGCGATTCGACGATGAGCAGGTGCTTGGGCATGTCGGGAAAGGTCTGTGGGCGAACCGGGGGAAGGGGCCGCTAGGGTGGAGCAAACGGCCGCATTAGTGAAGCGGCCACGGGCAAATCCATAAACTGAACGCCCGGTAGTGTGCCGGGCGTTCAGGTTTCCTTATTAGAGGAATCACGCCCGGACGGCGCCTGTCAAGGGGCGGGGCGTGATGACGGCCTCCTGCCGGCGCCGTCGGCCAGCCTCAGCTGGCCATGTTGGCGATCACGCCCACCGCGACGATGGAGATGATCACGCCGCCCAGGACCATCAGGCCGCCGATGACCAGCATAACGACGGTGACCGTGCCCAGCTCGCGCCGCTGCAGGTGCGGCTGGTCGGTGAAGGCCCAGCGGTCGACCACGACGGTGTCGCAGACCATGTCGTGCAGGGCCTGCTTGCGGTCGGTGAACGCCGCCATCAGGTAGCCGATGCACAGGATGATGCTGCTCAGGATCGTGGCGAAGTAGCGCCCGATGCTGCGGCCCAGGGTCAGGCGCTCACCGTTGCCGCGCACGACCTTGATGCCGACGGCCATCTTGCCCGGCGTGGCGCCGCCGGCCGAGGCGTGGAACCAGGCGTAGTACACCATCGAGATGGCCAGGCCGGCCAGGCCGCTGACCAGCTGCGCGGCCACGCCCGTGGCCGTATCGCCACCACCCGCCGCGCCCATTCCGAGGCCGATGCCCACGCCGAGGACCATGCCGATGATCCAGCTGGGGATCAGCAGGATGAAATAGTCGATCAGGTAGGCCGCGAAGCGCTTCCAGAAGCCCGCGTAGACCACCTCGCCGCCCTGCACGGCCTGGCTGTAGTCGCCGCTGGCCGCGCCCGGGGCGCTGTAGGGCGAGCTGCTGAGTGCGCCGGTGCCCGGCAGGGGGGCGGTGCCGTTGTCGATGGCGGCATAGTCGCCGCGCAGGTCGAAGCCGCCCGTGGCACTGCTGTCGCTGGCCTCGGCCAGGGTCTGCAGGCCCAGTTCGTCCACGACCTGGCGAAGGGCGGCCCACTGGCCCATGCCCTCGCGCCACACCAGCGTGTCCAGAGTCAGCTGCCCGCGCTGGAAGCGCTGGCGGATCTCGGTGACCGGGAACGGTCCCTGGCGTTGCTGTCCTTCGGCGAAATACCACTCAGTCATTGCGTTCCCCTGTTGGGTCATCCTTGGATTTCAGGCTGCCTGCGCGGTCGGCGGCTCAGCCGCGGCACTGCACGGGCAGGTATTTGTTGTCGCTTTCGCCGGTGCATTCCCAGCGGCCGCTGTCGCGGTCGTATTCCTGCCACAGCAGGTCACCGTCGATCGTCTTGCCGGGGAGGGCCAAGGTGGCTTCGATACCACAATGGCCATTGTTGAAGCGGCCGATGTGCACGGCAGACAGCCCCTGGCTGGCGAAGCTGCCCGCTTCGGGGAAGCCGGCGTCGTTGGCGCCCGGGCAGCGGCCCTGGTCGTCGGCGAAGCGCTGGACCTGTTCCTTCAGCGGCTGCAGGGCGGTAATCGCACCGGCGACCTTGGACTTGATCACGTAGTCGTTGTAGGCGGGCAGGGCGATCGCGGCCAGGATGGCCAGGATCGGCACCAGGACCAGCAGGGCGACGCCGCCGATGATGGCGGTCAGCGCGCAGCCGGACAGGCCCTTCCTGGGCGGCGGCAAGGCGGTGCTGGTGCTGGCGTGGTAAGGCGCTTCCGGCGGCAGGACGGGCGGTTGCGGGGCCGCCGGCGGTGGCGGCGCGCTGGCCGGTGCATCGACGGCCGGCACGATCAGGCCCAGTTCGTCGACCACGCTGCGCAGCGGCTGCCATTGCGGCAGCCCGTCGCGCCAGACCAGGGTGTCCAGGGTGATTTCGTTGCTGCGGAAAAGCTCGATCAACTGCTCCGCCGGCAACGGGCCTTGCTGGCGGTTGCCTTGGGCGTGAAACCACTCACTCACGGGGACGCTCCTGAATGCGCTCGGTCCCCAAGTGTACGGTCAGTGCAGGGGTTCTGGCTCGTCCATGAACATCTGCGTTTCCATCCAGGCATACGCCGCCTCGGCGCCGGGCTGGTTGAACAGCACCATCAGCACGACCCACTTCAGGTCATCCAGGTCCAGTTCGTCCTGGTCCAAGGCCATGGCGCGGTCCAGCACCAGCTCGCGCTGGTCGGCATCGAGGATGCCGTGCTGTTCCAGATACAGCAGGAAACCGCGGCATTCCACGTCCAGCTTGTCCAGCTCGGGGCCGTGGAAAATGCGCACGGGGCCGTCGACCCGGGCCTGCGCCACGCTCGGCCGCTGGGCAGCCAGCGCATCGAGCCAGTCGAAGGCCTTGTTGATCTCGGTAGGGCTGAAACCGGCCTGGATCAGGCCATTCTGCAGCGAGTCGCGGTCACGGATCAGGTCCGCATCTTCGCTGAAATAGTGTTCAAACAGGTACAACAGTACGTCAAGAATGCTCTCTTTCATTGCCCCTCGGCCTGCGTCGCGCGACGCTGTGGAGGTGAAGAAACTAGGGAGTTCGACAGTAGCGGCCGTGTACGCACACCACGATTCCCGCCAGTTCCATGGCCAGCAGCATGGAGGACACCTCAGGCGCCGTCAATCCACAACGCGTGATCAATGAATCCATACCGCTTGGGTTGTGGTCCAGTGCCCGCCACAAGCTCTGGTAGTCAGGGTCGTTCGCCCACCGGTCCGGCAGGTCTGCCGGCGATGCCTGTTCAGTGGGGGTGGCCAGGCGGCTTTGCAAGCCGGGCAGTTGCTGGCGCAGGGCAGGGGCCAGCAGTTCCAGCACATCTTCGGGGCGTTCGACAAGGGCCACGCCCTCGCGGATGAGCCGATGGCAGCCGGCCGCGCGCGGGTTCAGCACCGAACCGGGCACCGCGCCGACCTCGCGCCCGGCCTCGGCGGCCAGGCGGGCGGTGATCAGGGCGCCGGAGCGCTGGGCCGCCGGAACCGCACGACCGAGCGCTAGCTCTGGGTAGCGATGCAACAAGAACGCCGATAGTAGGCCGACTAGCAGCAGCCACCAGGCGATCTTGAACCAATTT
>NZ_QETL01000102.1:0-13329 GCF_003105135.1 Stenotrophomonas sp. SPM
CGAGCAAGCTCGACTCTACGACGCCGGTAGAGTCGAGCTTGCTCGACTGCGTTTCAGGTGCTCAGAACCCGTGGCGCTTGCGCAGCTTCCGCGCGATGGCCGCGCGCACGTAGACGCCGTACAGCAGGCCGAACACGAAGCCGCCGATGTGCGCCCACCAGGCCACCATGCCGAAGCTCGGGCCGATGTAAGCGAACACCACCTGCAGTGCGGCCCAGACGCCGATCAGCAGGTAGGCCGGGGCACGTACGAATTCCAGGAACAGGCCCAGCGGGATGACCACGCCCAGCCGGGCGGCCGGGAACAGCGCCAGGTAGGCACCGATCATGGCCGACACCGCGCCGCTGGCGCCGATGATGATCTGGTCCGGGCTGCCCATGGTGTAGATCGCCACCAGGTTGGACACCGCGCCGCCGACCAGGAACAGCAGCATCAACCGCCACGGCCCCAGCACCCGCTCGGCGGGCAGGCCGAAGATCAGCAGGAACACCAGGTTGCCCAGCAGGTGCGACCAGTCCGCGTGCAGGAACAGGGCGGTGAACAACCGCAGCACGCTGCCGTCCTGCAGGGTCGCCCACCAATCCTGGGGCTGGGTCAGGCCGGTCGACAGGGCGCCCCAGTCCAGCCAAAGGCTGTTGCGGGCGTCACCCGGACGCGAGATTGACCACAGGAATGCCAGCCACAATGCCGCAAACAGCACGGGGGTAGCCCAGCGCAGCGTGGCTTTTTTGCGGGAGGGGAGAGACACGAACATGGGCGCTAGCCTAGCGTGCCGGGGCCTTCCGCGGGCGAGGCGCCTGTTCAGTTTCCGCAGCGGAAATACGGCCGTCGCTGTTATTGTTTCATTAACCGCTCTGGGTGATACTCGCATACGGCGTCGTATGTCGGGAGGGGAATCCGGCGCGTTCTGGCGGACCTTTGCGGGTCCGGTGGGCGCAGGCGCACGCAGAGCACCATCACCGCTTACCGGAGAGAGAACTACGATGCAAACCGCTTCTACCATTGCCCGACTGACCCTGCTGGCCGTCGGCGTTGCCGGTGCGCTGGCCGCCGCCGATGCCAACGCCGCTGCCTTCCAGCTGAAGGAAAACAGCGCCAAGGGCCTGGGCCGCGCCTTCGCCGGCTCCACCGCAGCCGAAGGCGATGCCTCGGTTGTTGCCACCAACCCTGCTTCGATGCGCCTGCTCGATGGCACCCAGTTCCAGGGTGACGTCAGCGCCATCAGCTTCGGCGCCAAGTTCCGCGGCGAAGGCCGCTATGCCAACGGCGCCCCGATTTCCGGCGGCAACGGCGGCGACGCCGGCATGATCGCGCCGGTCCCGGCAGCGTACTTCCACGTCCCGTTCGGCGAGCAGGACAACATGCATTTCGGCGTCTCGCTGAGCGTGCCGTTCGGCTTCAAGACCGAATACGACCGTGACTGGGTGGGCCGCTACAACGGCGTCAAGACCGAGCTGCAGGCTGTCGACCTGGGCGCGGCGTTCTCCTACGACGTCAATCCCTACCTGTCGTTCGGTGTCGGCGTGTTCGCCGAGCGCCTGGACGTGGACCTGACCAGCGCCATCGACGGCGGTAGCGCCATCAACGCCAGCGCCCAGCAGCGCGCGTCGGCCGCCGTGCTGGCTGCCGGCGGCACCGCTGCCCAGGCCGCTGCTGCGGCCCGCCAGGCTGCTGCCCAGGCTGCCCAGCTCGGCTTCTCGCCGGGTTCGGCCGACGGCTACCTGCGCATCAAGGGTGACGAGGTATCCGTGGGTTACACCCTTGGCATGACCGTCAGCCCGGTGGAAGGCACCAACATTGCCTTCAGCTACCGCTCCAAGGTCGAGCACAAGATCACCGACGGCAAGGCTGATTTCACCATGACCCCGGCTGCCGCCGCGTTCCTGACGCAGGCTGCGCCGGGCACCTTCATCGACAGCAATGGCCGCGCCACCATCACCCTGCCGGCCAGCGCCAACGTGAGCTTCAGCCACCGCGTGAACGACCAGTGGAAGGTGATGGCCGACGTCTCTCGGACTGCGTGGAGCAAGTTTGACCAGGTCACCGTCGACTATGACTCCAACCAGCCGGACAGCCTGCTGCCGTTCAACTACCGCGACACCACCTTCGCTTCGATCGGTACCGAATACCGCGTAAGCGACCAGCTGACCCTGCGTGGCGGCCTGGCGTACGACCAGACCCCGACCACCGACGCCCACCGCGACGTCCGCGTTCCGGACACCACCCGCAAGTGGCTGTCGCTGGGCTTGACCTGGGCTCCGTCGGAGAAGACCGAATACAGCGTGGGCTACACCCACCTGTTCACCAAGGACCCGAACATCACCTCGACCTCGGCCACCGGCAACACCGTGACCGGCAAGTACAAGGTGACCGGCGACGTGCTGGCCGCTTCGATGCAGTACAAGTTCTGATTCGGGCCTTGGACTGAAGCAGTGCGAAGGAAGGCCCCGCGCAAGCGGGGCTTTCTTTTTGTGCGGAGGGGCCATCCACGTCCGGTGCGCGGATCAACGACAATGGCGCCATGAATCTCACCGATCCGAACTTCCAGCTGGAGCTGGCTGCCAACATCGCCGTCGCCGGCTCGATCCTGCTGGCCGGCCGCAACAACGTGCACACCTGGTGGCTGGGCATCGTCGGCTGCGCGTTGTTCGCGGCGGTGTTCGAGCGTTCGCACCTGTTTGCGGACATGGTCCTGCAGTTCTTCTTCATCGCCATCAGCGTGCTGGGCTGGTGGCAGTGGCTGCGCGGCGACCACGGCGCGCCCCTGCCGATCACCCCGGTGCGCCCGCGGGCGTGGGCGTGGCTGCTGCCGCTGGCGGTGGTGGCGACCTTCGCTTACGGCTGGATGCTGACCCGCCTGACCCATGCCTATGCGCCCTACATCGATTCGGCAGTGCTGGTGCTGAGCGTGATCGCGCAGATCCTGATGATGCGGCGCAAGCTGGAATCGTGGTGGGTGTGGCTGCTGGTCAACACCATCGCCGTGCCGCTGTACTACAGCCGCGGCCTGCACCTGACCTCGTTCCTCTACATCGGCTTCTGGATCAACGCGCTGGTGGCGCTGCGCCATTGGCGCACGCTGATGCGTGCCGAGGCAAAGACCGCCGATGCCGCTGCCTGAGCGCGTCGAGCGCGGTCTGGTGGTGGGCAAGTTCTGCCCGCTGCACCGCGGCCATGAGCACTTGATCGACTTCGCCGCGGCGCAATGCCGGCAGCTGCTGGTGATCGGCTGGTCGCAGCCGGGCTTTGCCGGCTATAGCGCCGCCCGCCGCGAACGCTGGCTGCGTGCGCGCTTTCCGCAGGCGACGGTGGCGGTGCTCGACGATGCCCGCCTGGCCGCGCTCTGCGAACAGCGCGACCTGCCACCGCGCGCGCTGCCACGCGACAGCGACAGCGAGCAGGCGCAGCGCGATTTCACCGCCTGGCTGTGCCTGCATCTGTTCGGCGGGCCAGTGCAGGTGGTGTTCACCGGCGAGGACTACGGCGATGGTTTTGCCGCAGCGATGGCCGCGCACTTCAACGCACCGGTGCAGCACCAGCGGCTGGAACGCAGCCGCGATGTCGGCCAGCCCAGCGGCACCCAGCTGCGCGCCGATCCGCATGCACTTCGCCATGGCCTGTCGCCGCAGGTGTATGTGGACTACGTGCAGCGCGTGGCCTTCATCGGTGGCGAATCCACCGGCAAGACCACGCTGGCGCGCGTGCTGGCCGAGCGCATGGGTACGACGTGGGTCGCGGAATACGGGCGCACGCTGTGGGAGGTGCAGGGCGGTGACCTGCGCGAACCGGATCTGCTGCGCATCGCCGAAGAGCAACCCCGGCGTGAGGATGCGGCGGCGCTGACGGCGCAGCGCTGGCTGTTCTGCGATACCACGCCACTGGTGACCCTGGGCTACAGCGGCTGGATGTTCGGCAGCGCACCGGACGCGCTGCTGCAGGCCGCATTGCGGCCGTATGACCTGTTGTTCCTGTGTGCCCCGGACATCGCGTTCGACCAGGATGGCACGCGGGTGGGCGAGGCCTTCCGCGCGCAGCAGCATGCCTGGTATCTGCAGGAGCTGCAGGCGCGGGGGCTGCCGTTCGTGCTGCTGGAAGGCGATCTGGAAACGCGCATCGCGCGGGTGCAGGACGCGCTGGCCGCGCGCGCGGACAGCCGCTTCAGCGCGGTGCCGTGATCGCACAAAAAACCCCGCTTTCGCGGGGTTTTTCGTGCATCAATCACACCCGTGGAAGGGGGGGGTGTTTCAGTCGCCCAGGGTCAGCAGCGAGGCGTTGCCACCGGCGGCGGTGGTGTTCACCGTCACCGTCTTTTCGGTGGCGAAGCGCAGCAGGTAGTGCGGGCCGCCGGCCTTCGGGCCGGTGCCGGACAGGCCCTGGCCGCCGAACGGCTGCACGCCGACCACTGCACCGATCTGGTTGCGGTTGACGTAGACATTGCCGACGTGGACGCCGTTGCTGATGCGGTCGACGGTCTCGTCGATGCGCGAATGCACGCCCAGGGTCAGGCCGTAGCCGGTGGCGTTGATCTGGTCGATCACCGCGTCGAGCTGGTCGCCCTTCCAGCGGATGACGTGCAGCACCGGACCGAACACTTCCTTCTGCAGCTGGGCCAGGTCCTTCAGTTCGTACGCACGCGGAGCGAAGAAGGTGCCATGGGCGGCTTCGGTGGACAGCTCGGCAGCAGCGATCAGGCGCGCTTCGCGGTCCATGCGTTCGGCGTGGTCCTGCAGGATCTTCAGCGCGTCGGCGTCGATCACCGGGCCGACGTCGGTGGACAGCAGGCCGGGGTTGCCGACCTTCAGTTCCTTCATCGCACCGGCCAGCATGGTCATCACCTTGTCGGCGATGTCGTCCTGCACGAACAGCACGCGCGCGGCCGAGCAGCGCTGGCCGGCCGAGGTGAAGGCCGAACCGATCGCGTCCTTGACCAGCTGTTCCGGCAGCGCCGAGGAATCAGCGATGAAGGCGTTCTGGCCGCCGGTTTCGGCGATCAGCACACCGATGGCGGCATCACGTGCGGCCATCGCGCGGTTGATCGCACGGGCGGTGTCGGTGGAGCCGGTGAAGGCCACGCCGGCCACGCGCGGGTCGGCCGTCAGCGCGGCACCGACGGTGGCACCGTCGCCCGGCAGGAACTGCACCACCTCGGCCGGCACGCCGGCGTCGTGCAGCAGCTTCACGGCGTAGTAGCCGATCAGGTTGGTCTGCTCTGCTGGCTTGGCGATGACGCTGTTGCCGGCGGCCAGTGCAGCGGCCACCTGGCCCAGGAAGATCGCCAGCGGGAAGTTCCACGGGCTGATGCAGACGAACACGCCGCGGCCGTGCAGCTGCAGCTCGTTGGATTCACCGGTCGGGCTGGGCAGCTTCTCGGCGTGGCTGAACTGCTCGCGCGCCTGCTTGGCGTAGTAGCGCAGGAAATCCACGGCTTCGCGCACTTCGGCGATGCTGTCGGGCAGGCTCTTGCCGGCTTCCTTCACGCACAGCGCCATGAACTCCGGCATGCGCGCTTCCAGCTGGTCGGCGGCGTGCTCGAGGATGGCGGCGCGGCTGGCGGCCGGGGTACGGTTCCAGGCCGGCTGCGCGGCCACGGCGTTGGCCAGGGCCTTCTGCACGGTGGCGGCATCGGCGGCGAGCCACTGGCCGACCACTTCGCGGGTGTCGGCCGGGTTGGTCACCGGCAGCGCGACGCCGGCCGGGTTGGCACCCGGCACCAGCGGGGCGGCCTGCCACGGCTTGATGGCCGCGTTGATCTGCTCGGCCAGGGCGCGCAGTTCGTTGTCGTTGGCGAGGTTGGCGCCCATGGAGTTCTTCCTGTCGTGGTTCTGGCTGCGCAGCAGGTCAACCGGCAGCGGGATCTTCGGGTGGGGGATCGAGGCGAACGAGGCGACCATCTCGACCGGATCGCGGATCAGGTCGGCGATCGGCACGCGTTCGTCGGTGATGCGGTTGACGAAGCTGGAGTTGGCGCCGTTTTCCAGCAGGCGACGCACCAGGTACGGCAGCAGGTCTTCATGCGAACCGACCGGCGCATACACGCGGCAGGGCAGGCCCAGGCGGTCGGCCGGCACCACTTCGGCGTACAGGTCATCGCCCATGCCGTGCAGCTTCTGGTGCTCGTACACGCCACCGTTGGCGATGCTGCGCACCGCGGCGATGGTGTGCGCGTTGTGCGTGGCGAACATCGGGTAGATCGCGTCGGCATGGGTGAACAGACGCTTGGCGCAGGCCAGGTAGGACACGTCGGTGTTCTGCTTGCGGGTGAACACCGGGTAGCCCGGATAGCCTTCGATCTGCGCGCGCTTGATCTCGGCATCCCAGTAGGCGCCCTTGACCAGGCGCACCTGCAGGCGGCGACCGGCGCGGCGCGCCATGTCGGCCAGGTGATCGATCGTGTACGGGGTGCGCTTCTGGTAGGCCTGCACGACCACGCCGAAGCCATCCCAGCCGGCCAGCGAGGCATCGGAGAACACCTGCTCGATGATGTCCAGCGACAGTTCCAGGCGGTCGGACTCTTCGGCGTCGACGGTGCAGCCGATGCCGTAGCTCTTGGCCAGCTGCGCCAGTTCCAGCACGCCCGGCACCAGGTCGGTCAGCACGCGCTCGCGCTTGGCGTGCTCGTAGCGCGGGTACAGCGCCGACAGCTTGATGGAGATGCCCGGGGCGTTGTTGACGTCGCCGTCCGGGCGGCCGCCGCGAGCCTTGTGGTCGCCGCCGATGGCGTGGATCGCACGGCGGTAGTCCTCCAGGTAGCGCAGTGCGTCCTTCATGGTCAGCGCGCCTTCGCCCAGCATGTCGAACGAATAGCGGTAGCTGGCGTTGTCGCCCTTGTGCGAACGCGACAGCGCTTCGCTGATGGTGCGGCCCATGACGAACTGGTGGCCCATGATCTTCATGGCCTGGCGCACGGCCAGGCGCACCACCGGCTCACCGACGCGGCCGACCAGGCGCTTGAAGGCGCTGGGGGCATCGGCGCGGGTGGCGTCGTTCATCTGCACCAGCTTGCCGGTCAGCATCAGGCCCCAGGTGGAGGCGTTGACCAGCACCGAGTCGCTGCCGCCCAGGTGCTTTTCCCAGTCGGCATCGGCCAGCTTGTCGCGGATCAGCTTGTCGGCGGTGTCCTGGTCCGGAATGCGCAGCAGCGCCTCGGCCACGCACATCAGCAGCACGCCTTCCTCGCTGCCCAGGTCGTACTGGCGCATGAAGGCTTCGATCGCACCCTGGTCCTTGGCGCGCACGCGCACCCGGCCGACCAGGTCGGCGGCCAGCGCCTGCACCCTGGCCTGCTCCTCGGCGGGCAGGCGGGCCTGGGCCAGCAGCTCGCGCACGTGGCTGGCCTCGTCCTTCAACCAGGCGTCGGTGATGGCCTGGCGGAACGGGTTGGGGGACGCCGGCAGTTCCGGCGACAGCAGCGCGCCCGGACGCGGGGCGTCGTGGGCGGCAGGGGAGGAGGAGGGTGCGTTCATGCCGATCCGGCCAGTGGAAAACTTGGCGATTTTAATCATTTTTGCGCCCCGCGGAAGTGTCCCGCAGACACCTTTGCAGAGGGCTGATAGCCCCTAGCAGTGGTGGATTCAGCGTGTTCAGCAAGCTCGACCGTGTTTGTGCCGAATTCGTCATTCGCGCTGCCGGGCTCATGCTGTATTGCAACATGGGAAAAAGTGTGAATGCACCCTTGCTACCGGTGAGAGGGCGGGGCTACCATCGAGACGTTTCCCGCGGCAGGAACGCGGTTGCGACATGATCGAGGTGCTTCCAGCTCCGGATGGGTCAGGTACGCAGCTGCGGCTGCGTCCCCCACGGGCGCTCGATGCCCGGCAGTTCGTCCTGTTGTTTGCCGTGTTGTCGGGAGCGATGTGGCTGGTCTCCGCCCTCGGGTGGGTGGCCGGCAACGCATTCGCCCCCCTGTTCGCGCTGCTGTACAGCCTGTTGCTGGCAGCCGCCCTGCGCGCCTTGTGGCGCAGCGGTGAACGGCAGGAGGAGATCCGGGTCGTGCCGGCGTACGTGGAGGTCATCCCCGTACCCGGTGGATCGCCGGTGTTCCGGGCCCACCCCCATTGGGTGCGCCTGCTCACCGACGACGAGAGGGTCCGGCTGGCATCCAGCGGACGGCAGGTGGAGGTGGGGAGTTTCCTCGCGCCGGCCGAACGCCAGACGCTCGCTGAAATGCTTGAAGGCTTGCTCGCCGCCAGCGATGGCGGCAACCGACGACGCTAAGGGTCTAGGCAATGAAGCAAAGCAGCAGGTGGGGCACGAAGTGCGTTGCAGCGGTCGCCAGCCTGGTGGCCGGGGGACTGGTTCCGGCATGGGCATGGGCGCAGGCGGCCGATCCCAAGCCGTGGCAGCTGAACATGGGCAAGGGGGTCACCCAGACCTCGCGCCTGGCCTGGGAGTCGAACAACCTGTCGTTGATCATCTGTACGGTGATCGGCGTCATCGTGTTTGGGGCGATGGCCTACGCCATCTTCAAGTTCCGCAAATCCAAGGGCGCCGTCGCCGCCACCTTCAGCCACAACACCAAGGCCGAGGTGATCTGGACGGTGATCCCGGTGATCATCCTGATCGTGATGGCGTGGCCGGCCACGGCCAACCTGATCAAGATGTACGACACCCGCGATGCCGAAATGACGGTGAAGGTCACCGGCTACCAGTGGATGTGGAAGTACGAATACCTCGGCGAGAACGTCACCTTCACCAGCCGCCTGGACCGCGAGTCCGACCGCATGCGTCAGAGTGGCAAGGTGCCGACCCGCGAAAGCCACCCGCATTACCTGCTGGACGTGGACAACCGCCTGGTGCTGCCGGTCGATACCAAGGTGCGCTTCGTCATCACGTCTGATGACGTGATCCACGCCTGGTGGGTGCCGGCGCTGGGCTGGAAGCAGGACGCCATCCCCGGCTTCATCAACGAGGCCTGGACCAGCATCGAGCAGCCCGGCGTGTACCGCGGGCAGTGCGCCGAGCTCTGCGGCAAGGACCATGGCTTCATGCCGATCGTGGTCGAGGCGGTGTCCAAGGAAGACTTCAAGCAGTGGCTGGCGCAGCGCAAGCCGGCACCGGCTGCGCCTGCCACGCCTGCGGCACCGGCCGAACCGGCAGCGCCTGCGGGCGAGGCACCGGCTGCGCCGGCCGCACCCGCGGCGGCTGAAGCCGGTACCCCTGCCACCGCGGCCAGCGGCGCGTGATGTAAAGCCCGCGGCCGTTCGCGGCCGTGGCGACAACCGATTCTGAGAGGTGTTTTGCGATGGCGCACTCGGCAGTTGGGCACGACGATCACCACCACCACCAGAGCTTCTTCGAGCGTTGGTTCTTCTCGACCAACCACAAGGACATCGGCACGCTGTACCTGGGTTTCAGCTTCATCATGTTCGTCATCGGCGCCTTCATGAGCGTGCTGATCCGGCTTGAGCTCGCCCAGCCCGGCATCCAGTTCATCCGCCCGGAGGTGTTCAACCAGCTCACCACCGTGCATGCGCTGGTGATGATCTTCGGTGGCGTGATGCCGGCCTTTGTCGGCCTGGCCAACTGGATGATCCCGCTGCAGATCGGCGCGCCGGACATGGCGCTGCCGCGCATGAACAACTGGTCGTTCTGGCTGCTGCCGGTGGCCTTCAGCCTGCTGCTGCTGACCTTCCTGCTGCCGGGTGGTGCCCCGGCCGGGGGCTGGACGCTGTACCCGCCGCTGTCGCTGCAGGGCGGCTACAACGTCGCCTTCACCGTGTTCGCCATCCACGTCGCCGGCATCAGCTCGATCATGGGCGCGATCAACATCATCGCCACCGTGCTCAACATGCGGGCGCCGGGCATCGACCTGCTGAAGATGCCGATCTTCTGCTGGGCGTGGCTGATCACGGCCTTCCTGCTGATCGCGGTGATGCCGGTGCTGGCCGGTGCGGTGACCATGCTGCTGACCGACAAGTTCTTCGGCACCAGCTTCTTCAACGCCGCCGGTGGCGGTGATCCGGTGATGTTCCAGCACATCTTCTGGTTCTTCGGGCACCCCGAGGTCTACATCATGATCCTGCCCGCCTTCGGCGTGGTCAGCGAGATCATCCCGACCTTCAGCCGCAAGCCGCTGTTCGGCTACCAGGCGATGGTGTACGCCACTGCCGCGATCGCCTTCCTGTCGTTCATCGTCTGGGCCCACCACATGTTCACCGTGGGCATGCCGCTGGGTGGCGAGATCTACTTCATGTTCGCCACGATGCTGATCTCGATCCCGACCGGCGTGAAGGTGTTCAACTGGGTCAGCACCATGTGGCGCGGCTCGCTCACCTTCGAAGCCCCGATGCTGTGGTCGGTGGCCTTCGTCATCCTGTTCACCATCGGTGGTTTCTCCGGCCTGATGCTGGCCATTGTCGCGGCCGACTTCCAGTACCACGACACCTACTTCGTGGTCGCCCACTTCCACTACGTGCTGGTGACCGGTGCGGTGTTCGCGCTGATTGCCGCGGTGTACTACTGGTGGCCGAAGTGGACCGGGCGCATGTACAGCGAGAAGTGGGCCAAGGTGCACTTCTGGTGGTCGATCGTGTTCGTCAACCTGCTGTTCTTCCCGCAGCACTTCCTCGGCCTGGCCGGCATGCCGCGGCGCATTCCCGATTACAGCGTGGCCTTCGCCGACTGGAACCTGATCAGCTCGATCGGTGCGTTCGGCATGTTCGCCACGCCCTTCATGATGGCCGCGATCCTGCTGTCCTCGCTGCGCAATGGCGAGAAGGCCGAGGCCCGTTCGTGGGAAGGTGCGCGTGGCCTGGAGTGGACGCTGCCGTCGCCGGCACCGGCGCACACCTTCACCACGCCGCCGACCATCCGCCCGGGGGATCTGGCGCATGACGACATCACGCATTGAGGTGGGTCATGCATAACGAGAGCCCGCTTCCGACCGGTAGAGTCGAGCCATGCTCGACTGACGAAAAGCAGCCGAGCATGGCTCGGCTCTACAACAGCGCAAGCAACGGCGTCGAGTTGCAGCGCCAGCGCGCGAAGCGGACCGCGATGTGGGTCGGCGCGGTTGCGCTGCTGGTCTACGTCGGCTTCATCCTCAGCGGGGTGATCGGCCGATGAGCGAGACGCCGGCCACCGCTCCGTCACGCAGTGCCGGGCTGCCGCGCCTGATCGGCGTGGCGGTGGCGGTGTTCCTGCTGACGTTCTCGCTGGTGCCGCTGTACCGCATCGCCTGCGAAAAGGTGTTCGGCGTACGCCTGGAGCGTGGCCCCGGCAGCGAGGCCAGCACCGGCGCCGCCACCGGCAAGCGCACCGTGCGCGTGGAGTTCGATGGCGGGGTCAATTCGCGGTTGCCGTGGTCGTTCCATCCCGAGCAGTTGACCATGGACGTGGTGCCCGGCGAGCTCAACGAAGCGCTGTATTTCGCCCGCAACGACAGCGCCAATGCCGTGGTCGGCAGCGCCGTGCCTTCGGTCGCGCCGGCGCGCGCGTCGGGCTTCTTCAGCAAGACCGAATGCTTCTGTTTCACCGCGCAGACGCTGCAGGCCGGCGAGAAGCGCGACATGCCGGTGCGCTTCATCGTTGATCCGGACCTGCCGCCGGAAATCAAGACGATCACCTTGTCCTACACCTTCTACCGCAACGACGCGCTGTCCGACCGGCTGGCACCTGCCGGCACCTCGGAAGGCGCGCACGCCGCTCCCTGACCCGGATACCGACATGGCCCAGACACCGACCGACGCCAACGTGTACTTCGTCCCGGCCCAGAGCAAATGGCCGTTCGTGGGGTCCATCGCGATGATGGTGACCATGGTCGGCGTGGCCAGCTGGCTCAACGATGCCAGCTGGGGGCGCTGGACCTTCTACATCGGCATCGCGTTGCTGGTGCTGACCCTGTTCTGGTGGTTCAGCGACGTCGTGCGCGAATCGCAGGCCGGCCACTACAACCGCCAGGTCGACGGCTCGTTCCGGATGGGCATGGTCTGGTTCATCTTCTCCGAAGTGATGTTCTTCGGTGCCTTCTTCGGCGCGCTGTTCTACACCCGCAACCTGGGCCTGTCCTGGCTCAGCGGCGAAGGGCGCGGGGTGATGACAAACGAACTGCTGTGGCAGGGCTACTCGGCGGGCTGGCCGACCAACGGACCGGCGGCGATCGGTGGTGCCTTCCAGACCATTCCGGCCTGGGGCCTGCCGCTGATCAACACGCTGATCCTGCTGACCTCCGGCGTGACCCTGACCATCGCCCACCACGCGCTGAAGGCCGGCAACCGCCGCCAGCTGCTGGTGTGGCTGGGCGCCACCGTGCTGCTCGGCCTCGGCTTCCTGACACTGCAGGCGGAGGAGTACATCCACGCCTACAAGGAACTGAACCTGACCCTGGGTTCGGGCATCTACGGCTCGACGTTCTTCATGCTGACCGGCTTCCACGGCGCGCACGTCCTGCTGGGCACGATCATGCTGATCGTGATGTGGCTGCGTTCGGCCAAGGGACATTTCACCCGCGACAACCACTTCGCGTTCGAAGCCGCCGCGTGGTACTGGCACTTCGTCGACGTGGTGTGGCTGATGCTCTTCATGTTCGTCTACGTGCTTTGACCGGCGCCGGCGCCGGTGGGCTCAGCCACCGATGCCGTGCGGTTTGATCCAGCCCATGTAGATGCACACGATCACCAGTACGATCAGTGCCACTGACACGCCGATACGCCGGGTCAGTGCGTTGACCGTGCGCTTGGTCTGGCCGCGGTCGACCAGCAGGTAATACAGGCCGGCGCCCAGATTCCAGACGATGACGATCAGAAACGCGATTACCAGCAGGGTCTTCAGCGAATCACTCATGCGCGGCTCGAGGGCAGGGTGGATGCGCCTATCTGACCGCGTTTGCGCGGACTTGTCATGATGCGCCAGCACACACGCGTGATTGGCTGGCTGATGGCGGTGCTGGCGATGGCCGCGTTCACTGCGTTGGGGTTCTGGCAGCTGCAGCGCATGCACGCCAAACAGGCACTGCTTGATGCGCAGGGACCGGCGGTGGCGCAGTCGCTGCCGCTGGCGCAGGCGCTGGCGGCACCGGGGGCGTTGCACGGCGTGGCCGACCATGGCCGCTTCCTGCCCGGGGTGGTGCTGCTGGACAACCAGACCCGGCAGGGCCGTGCCGGGGTGAAGATCTACCGGCCCTTCCGCAGTGACGGCGGCAGCGTGCTGCTGGTCGACCTGGGCTGGCGCGCGCTGCCGCCGGATCGCACCCTGCCGCAGGTGTCCACGCCGCCATCACCGGTGGCGGTGCGCGGGTTGTTGGCACCGCCGCCGGCGGCCGGCCTGGCGCTGGGGCCGGCGTTCTCCAGCACCGGCGAGCCCGGACGCTGGCTGGCCAGCCGCCTGCCTGCC
>NZ_QETL01000103.1:0-12900 GCF_003105135.1 Stenotrophomonas sp. SPM
CCATGGATGGCGCCATCGAGCCCCCATGGATGGGTTAACGGCGTGTCCTGGATCGGCTGGCCTGCCGCCTCCCCCACGGAGAAAGGAGGCGCTGAAACGCGGGCCTGCCGTCAGCCTTCCATCTGCTCCAGTTCCTTGCCCTTGGTTTCGCGCACGTAGCGCACCACGAAGAAGATGGAGAGGAAGGCGGCAACGGTATAGATGCCGTAGGCGCCGGCCAGGCCGATGCCGGCCAGCAGCATCGGGAAGGTGACCGTGATGGCGAAGTTCGACGTCCACTGCGCCGCGCCGGCCACAGCCAGCGCCGAGCCGCGGATCTGGTTCGGGAACATTTCGCCCAGCATCACCCACATCACCGGGCCCCACGACATGTTGAAGAAGACCACGTAGACATTGGCGGCCACCAGCGCCAGCCGACCCATGCCGTCGGACAACTGCAACCGGCCATCGACCAGGCTGCCGCTGGCAAAGGCCACCACCATCAGCGCCAGCGCAATGGCCATGCCCACCGAACCGACCCACAGCAGCGGCTTGCGGCCGATACGGTCGATCAGCAGCACCGTCACCAGGCAGGCACCGATGCTCAGCGCGCCGGACAGCACGTTGATCAGCAGCGCATCGTTCTCCGAGAAGCCCACCGCCTGCCACAGCACCGCGCCGTAGTAAAACACCACGTTGATGCCCACCAGCTGCTGCAGCACCGCCAGGCCGATGCCCACCCAGACGATGCTGCGCAGGCGGCCGGTGGCCTTGTCCTTCAGGTCGGCAAAGCTCGGCCGGTGCTGGTCCTGGGCCAGGCTGCCCTCGATCTCGCTGCGCTTGGTGCGGGCCTCGGCCGCGCCGTACAGCTTCACCAGCACCGCCTCGGCCTGCGCCTGGCGGCCCTTGGCGACCAGGAAACGCGGGCTTTCCGGGATCGCCAGCAGCAGCACCAGGAACAGCAGCGACGGAATCGCCTGCATCCAGAACATCCAGCGCCACGCCTCCTGCCCCAGCCACAGCACCTCGGTGGAGGCACCGGCCGCGCGGGCCAGCAGGAAGTTGCTGAGGAACGCCGCGAACAGGCCGCTGATGATCGCCATCTGCTGCACCGTGGCCAGCTTGCCGCGGTAGCGCGCAGAGGCCACTTCGGCGATGTAGGCCGGTGACATCACGCTGGCCGCACCCACCGCAAAGCCGCCGACCATGCGCGCGGCCACGAACAGCCACGAGGCATGCGCCGCGCCGGCACCCAGCGCCGACAGCAGGAACAGCACCGCCGAGATGATCAGCACGCTGCGCCGGCCCAGCAGGTCACCCAGGCGCCCGGCCACGAACGCACCGATTGCGCAGCCCAGCAGCATCGATGCCACCTCGAAGCCCAGGGCCGCCTCGCTGGAATTGAACGCCTGGCGCAGGCCGTCGACCGTGCCGTTGATCACGCCACTGTCGAAGCCGAACAGGAAGCCACCGAGGGTGGCCACGCAGCTGATCAGGACGATGAAAGCAGTGTTTTCGCCGCGCGTGCCGGCGTTTGCAGGAATCGCTGTGGACATTGGGTCTTCCGCGAAAGAGGTGGGCCGGCCGCTCAGCGCAGCAGGTACTGGTTCAGCAGGTTCTCATAGGCTTCCTGCCGGCCGCTACGCTGGTGCGGTTCGCCGGCCTGCTGGGCGTGGGCGCAGAGGTCGTCCAGGCTGAGCTGGCCGGCGGCGAACGCCTGCCCCGGGCCGTGGTCGAAGCTGGCATAGCGCTCGCGCCGCCACGACTCCAGCGGCGAGGCCTGCAGCAGCGCATGGGCCACTTCGAGGCCGCGGGCGAACGCATCCATGCCGCCGATATGGGCCAGGAACAGGTCCTGCGGGTCGGTCGACTCGCGGCGCACCTTGGCATCGAAGTTCAGGCCGCCATGGCCCAGCCCGCCCTGCCGGAGCACCACCAGCATGGCGCCGACGGTGTCGTAGAGGTCGGTCGGGAACTGGTCGGTGTCCCAGCCGTTCTGCGGGTTGCCGCGGTTGGCGTCGATGCTGCCCAGCAGGCCGGCATCGGCGGCCACCTGCAGGTCGTGGGCAAAGGTATGCCCGGACAGGGTGGCGTGGTTGGCCTCGATGTTCAGCTTGAAATCGCCGTCCAGCCCGTGCTCGCGCAGGAAGCCGACCACGGTGGCACTGTCGAAGTCGTATTGGTGGTGCATCGGCTCCATCGGCTTGGGCTCGATCAGGAAGGTGCCCTGGAAGCCGATGCTGCGGCCGTGGTCGCGGGCGGCAGCAAGGAACCGGGCCAGATGCGCCTGCTCGCGCTTCATGTCGGTGTTGAGCAGGCAGGCATAGCCTTCGCGGCCACCCCAGAACACGTAATTGCTGCCGCCCAGCGCCACGGTGGCCTCCAGCGCCGCACGCACCTGCACCGCCGCGCGCGCCACCACCGCGAAATCCGGATTGGTGGCCGCACCGTTCATGTAGCGCGGATGCGAGAACAGATTGGCCGTGCCCCACAGCAGCTGCATGCCGGTCTGCTGCTGGCGCTGGCCGGCCAGCTCGACCATCTGCGCGAGGTTGGCGCGGTACTCGCCGATGTCCTCCGCGTCCGGCGCCAGGTCCACGTCATGGAAGCACCAGTAGGGCACGCCCAGCTTGGTGAAGAACTCGAAGGCGGCATCGCAGCGCGCCTCGGCACGGGCCAGCGCGGTATCGCCGTGGTCCCACGGGTAGGCACGGGTGCCCGGCCCGAACGGATCCTGGCCGGCGCCGCAGAAGCTGTGCCAGTAGGCCACCGCAAAGCGCAGGTGCTCGGCCATGCTGCGCCCGCCGATCTGCTTCTGTGCGTCGTAGACCTTGAAGGCCAGGGGGTTGTCGGAGTCGCGGCCCTCGAAGGGAATGCGACCGATGCCGGGGAAGTACTCACGCTGACCTACATGGAACGGGGTTGCCATGGACGATGCTTCCTTCTTCGGGATCAGCGCAGGCGCTGCTGGAACAGCGGCATCAACGCCTGCAGGTGGTGGACGAAACTTTGGTAACCGGCCTCGTACGCGGCCGCGCGGGTGGGGTCGGGCTGGGCGGCCAAAGCAAGGGCGAACTGCAGGTGCGCATCGACCAGGTCGGCCAGCGCCTGGCCCTGCCCTTCGCACAGCCACAGCGCCTGCAGCGCGGCACCGAAGGCGGCGCCTTCGGCCTGCACCGGCACGACCACCGGCAGCTGGAACAGGTCCGCGATCATCTGGCGCCAGGCCGGGCTGTGGGCACCGCCCCCGGTCAGTACCAGGCGCTCCCCGCGCAGGCCGCCTTCAACCAGCGCGTCGTAGCCGAGGCGCAGGCTGTAGCTGGCACCTTCCATCGCGGCGCGGTAGAGGTTGGCCGGGGTCAGGTTGTGCAGGTCCAGCCCATGCAGGGCGCCCCGTGCCAGCGGCAGGTCCGGGCTGCGCTCGCCGTTGAAGAACGGCAGCATTACCAGCCCATCGGCGCCAGGCGCGCTTTGCGCCAGCAGGGTTTCGCACTGCTCCGGCGACTGCCCCAGCAATGCGGCCGTCTGGCCGGTGGCAACCGTGCAGTTCATCGTGCAGATCAGCGGCAGCCAGCCGCCATCGGAGGCGCAGAACGCGGCCCACCGCCCCTGCGCATCCACGCAGGGCGTGGCGCGCCAGGCGAACAGCGTGCCCGAGGTGCCCAGGCTCATGCTCAGCCGCCCCTCGCGCACCGCGCCGGTGCCGATGGCCGCCATCATGTTGTCGCCGCCGCCGACTGCCACGCGGGTATCGGCCGGCAGCCCCAGCAGCGCGGCGATCGCTGGCAGCAGGCTGAAGCCCTGTTCCGGACCGACCAGCGGCGGCAGCAGTGCGGCCAGGTCACGCCGCGCGTCGGTGGCGGCCAGCATCGCCGGCGACCAGGTGCGGCGGCGCACATCCAGCCAACCGGTGCCTGAGGCGTCACCGGCCTCCATGAAACGCTTGCCGGTCAGCCAGAGATTCAGGTAGTCGTGCGGCAGGGCGATGCCATCCAGCGCGGCATCCACCTCCGGCCGGTGCTGCCGGGTCCAGCGCAGCTTGGAGGCCGTGTAGCCCACCCGCAGGTCGCTGCCTGCCTCGGCGATGCAGGCCGCAGGCCCGCCCATGGCGGCGGTGATCGCGTCGCATTCGGCGCCGGTGCTGGTGTCGCACCACAGCTTGACCGGGCCCAGCGCGCGGTTGTCGCGGCCCAGCGGGACGAAACCGTGCTGCTGGCCGGACACCGCCAGCCCGCGCACCCGCGCCCGCACCGGCCCCGGCAGGGCCTGGATCGCCTCGACCAGCGCCTTCACCCAGTCGGCGGCGTTCTGTTCGCGGCCCCCATCGGCCGTCGCCGCCAGTTCCAGCGGCCGCGCCTGCTGCGCCAGCACCGTGCGTACCGCCGCGTCGTAGGCGATCACTTTCACGCTCTGCGTGCCGGCGTCGATGCCCAGATACACGCTCATGCCATGCCCGTCCCTGCGATCCGCACTGCTTCACCGCCAGATGTCCACCGATGGACATCGAGTCTGCCGGGGGCGTCCCCAGCTTGGCAATGTGCAGTGCCGCAAAGTGCCGCTGCGCAGTGGCCGCATGCCCTTGCCGCCTGTGCAGAATCGTCAGCGCGCAGGGCGCCGGTGCGTCCAACGGCAGCGCGCGCGTTCAACCTGTTCTAGAATTGTGCGCTTGAAGACGGATCTGCCTCCCCCCTTATGCCCTTTGTCGTCACCGAAAACTGCATCAAGTGCAAACACACCGATTGCGTGGAAGTGTGCCCCGTGGACTGCTTCCACGAAGGCCCGAACTTCCTGGTGATCGACCCGGACGAGTGCATCGACTGCACCCTCTGTGAGCCGGAGTGCCCGGTCAACGCGATCTTCCCGGAGGACGATGTCCCGGCCGGCCAGGAAGTGTTCGTGGGCCTCAATGCTGAGCTCGCCAAGGAGTGGCCGGTGCTGACAGTGCGCAAGGATCCGCCCGCCGATGCCGGCGAGTGGGACGGCAAGCCGGACAAGCTGCCGCTGCTGGAGCGCTGACAAGCGCTTGTTGCGGCAACGAAAAGGGCGCCTTGCGGCGCCCTTTTTGTGGGTGGAGCCAACCAAGGTTGGCGTCTACCAGAGCAAAAGGTAGCGCCGGGCCATGCCCGGCGGAACCTTCACCGGCGCTTACTGCGCCAGCTTCGCCTTCAGTGCGGCAATCAGCTTCACCGGGGCTTCGGCGGTGGCCGGCATGCCACGCGGGTCGACCGCGGAGATGTAGGCACCGGCATCGACGGCAACCACGCGGACCAGGAAGTTGCTGCCTTCATAGGCCACGTCGTAGGAGCCCAGCAGCTGCGCGCGGCTGGCAATGGTTACGCCTTCGACGCCTTCCAGCGCGGTACCGACCTTGCCGAAGGCCTCTTCCTTGCTGCCCGGGATGGTGAAGCCGCTGTTGCCAGCGGCCGGGGCGGCAGCGGCGGCCGGAGCAGCCGGAGCCGCCGGCTTGGTGGCCGAGCTCAGCGCCGGCACCTGGTTGCCACCGGCGCCTGCCGGGACGTTCAGATCCGGCGGCACTTCCAGCGGACGCATTTCGGGAGCCAGGGCGTAATCACCCTTGGCGCCGCGCTTGAAGCAACCGGTGGTACCGGCAGCCACGGCGACGGCAAGCAGGGCGTAGGACAGCACGCGGACAGTGGAAACGGATTGACGCATGTGGATCTCCTGGATCAGGCCACGACAAAGGGTCAGTGGCTGGAAAGGGCTTCAAGGGCGGCGATGTCGCCGGCGAGATGGTCGGCCGCGGGCTGGTGTGCGGCCGAAAGCGGCAGCAGCGGCAGGCGCAGGTCATGGCCGATGCCGATGCGGCGCAGCAGCGCCTTGACCGGGATCGGGTTCGGCTCGACGCCGCAGAAATCATGGAACGGCTGCAGGCGCGCATCCCAGGCTTCGGCGGCGTCATGTTCGTGGGCGGCGGCCAGCGCGCACATGCGGCGGTAGGCACCGGGCAGCGCGTTGGAACCGACCGAGATCAGACCGGCCATGCCAGCCTGGATCGAGCGGGCGGCGGTGCCGTCATCGCCGCTGAGCACGGCGAACTCCGGACCGGCCAGGGCCAGCAGGGCCTGCACGCGCCCCAGGTCGCCCACCGCTTCCTTGATGGCGACGATGTCCGGGTGGCTGGCGAGCTCGGCGACGGTCTCCGGCAGCATGTCGCAGCCGGTGCGGCCCGGCACGTTGTAAAGCACCACCGGCAGGCCGCCCTGGTCGGCCACGGCGCGGTAATGCGCGATCAGGCCGGCCTGGGTGGGCCGCACGTACGGCGGGGTCACCACCAGGGCGTGGGTGGCGCCGAGCGCGGCGGCGCGGCGGGTCTGCTCGATGGTTTTGGCGGTGCCCGAAAGGCCGGTGCCGGCCAGGACCGGGACACGGCCGGCGATGGTTTCGACCGCGCTGGCCAGCAGCTGGTCGTATTCGGCATCGGACAGGGTGGCGGCTTCGCCGGTCGAGCCGGCGACGACGATGCCTTGGACGCCGCCCTCCAGCTGCAGGTGCAGCAGGCGCTGCCAACCGTCGGGGTCGAGGGAGCCGTCGGCCCGGAACGGGGTCGCCAGCGCAGTGATGAGGCCAGAAAGGGACAAGGACGTGCTGCTCTTGGCTGGGGAGGGAAAACGCCCGCCACGACAGGCCGGGGGCACCTGAATGTTACTTGCGGCGCGAAAGCACGGGCAAGTATGCTGGACACCGGTGGATTCCCGCCCCCGGCGGGCATTCAGACTCACGCCTTGCATTACCCGGAATCGCCTTGACCGACACCACCCCGCGCCCCGCGCCGAGCGAAAACCACCTCCTGATCAACGCCTACACGACGCATCCGGAGTCCCCCCTGCTGTCCGTCACCCGCCGCATCGCCGACAGCGGCTGCAATCTGGTGGACGCGCGCCTGGCCACGGTCGGCCGCGATGTCTCGGTCACCGCCCTGGCCACCGGCTCCTGGGATTCGGTCGCCAAGCTGGAAGCGATGCTGACCCGGCTCGAGCGCGAGGAAGGCCTGAAGCTGGTCTGGTACCGCACCGAGGCCAAGCAGGCGCAGTCCAACCTGCTGCCGTACATCGTCGAAGTGATCGCCGCCGACAAGCCCGGCATCCTGTTCCAGCTGGCCGATTTCTTCGACCGCCAGGGCATCACCATCGAGACCCTGCAGAGCACGCGTTACCGCGCCATGCAGACCGGTGCTGAAATGTTCAGCGCGCAGGTCACCATCGGCGTGCCGGCCAACATGCACATCGCCGCGCTGCGCGACGATTTCCTTGAGTTCTGCGACCACCTGAACCTGGACGCGATCATGGACCCGATGAAATTCTGATCGGACGTGCGGATTTTCGCGCGCCTCTCACGGGCGCGTGGCGTTTCATGCAATTGTCGTAGAAACAACCCAGGCTCGACAGAAGGACCTCATGAACAACGGCGATACCCTGGACAGCATCACCCTTTCCCTGCCGCTGGCGCTGTCCGGCGGCGACCAGTCCACCCTCGGCGACTACGCCGGCCAGTGGCTGGTGCTGTACTTCTACCCGAAGGACAGCACGCCCGGCTGCACCACCGAAGGCATCGACTTCAACGCGCTGCTGCCGGAGTTCAAGAAGGCCGGCGCGGTCGTGCTCGGCGTCTCCCGCGACTCTGTCAGATCCCACGACAACTTCTGCGCCAAGCAGGGATTCAATTTCCCGCTGGTCAGTGATGCCGACGAAGCGCTGTGCACCGCCTTCGACGTCATCAAGATGAAGAACATGTACGGCAAGCAGGTACGCGGCATCGAACGCAGCACCTTCCTGATTTCTCCCGACGGCCAACTCGTGCAGTCCTGGCGCAAGGTCAAGGTCGCCGGCCATGCCGACGCCGTGCTTGCCGAACTGAAGGCCGCCCAATCCAAGTGAGTTCCAACGCCCACTGTGTCCGCCACCACCCTGCCCTGCAGCAGGTCGTGGTGGTTTTTCCCTGTCCGTAACCAGGAAATGACGATGACCCGAGGCAAGCGCATCTACGTGCTGGATACCAACGTGCTGATGCACGATCCCACCGCGCTGTTCAAGTTCGAGGAACATGACGTCTACCTGCCCATGCAGGTGATCGAGGAGCTGGACAACGGCAAGAAGGGCACCTCCGAAGCGAGCCGCAACGCCCGCCAGGTGAGCCGCTTCCTCAATGAGCTGGTGCAGGAATCGGGCCTGGACAACCTGGCCGACGGCATTCCGCTTGAACGTCCCAACGGCCTGCAGCTGCGCGGCAAGCAGAGCGCCGGCAAGCTGCGCTTCCAGACCAGCCATTTCGACGCGGGCAAGAGTTTCGGCAAGGTCATCCCGGACAACGCCATCCTCGGCGCGATCCTGGCGCTGAAGGAAGAAACTCCGGACCTGCCGGTGGTGTTCGTTTCCAAGGACATCAACCTGCGGATCAAGGCGGCCATCGCCGGTATCGTGTCCGAGGATTACGAGAACGACCGCGCGCTGGATGATTTCAGCCTGCTCTACACCGGCGCCACCGAGCTGCCGGAAGACTTCTGGAAGCGCCACGGCGAGGACCTGCGCAGCTGGAGCGACAAGGGCCGCACGCATTACGAAATCCTCGCCCAGGAAGGCGAGGAGTGGTACCCGAACCAGTACGTCTACCTGCCCGGCGAAGACGAGGTCGAGCTGCGCGTCAGCCGCGTGGTCGGCGATGGCAAGGTGGTGCTGTCGCTGGTCGATGATTTCCGCCACGGCAGCCACGCCGTGTGGGGCATCAGCGCGCGCAACCGCGAGCAGAACTTCGCGCTCAATGCGCTGATGGACCCGGAGATCGACTTCGTCACCCTGCTAGGCACCGCCGGCACCGGCAAGACCCTGCTGGCACTGGCCGCCGGCCTGGCGCAGACGATGGACCAGCAGCGCTATCGCGAGATCATCATGACCCGCGCCACGGTGAGCGTGGGCGAGGACATCGGCTTCCTGCCGGGTACCGAAGAAGAAAAGATGACGCCGTGGATGGGCGCACTGACCGACAACCTGGAAGTGCTGACCCACAACCAGGAAGGCGGCACCTGGGGCCGCCAGGCCACCAATGACCTGCTGGCCAGCCGCATCAAGATCCGCTCGATGAACTTCATGCGCGGGCGTACGTTCCTGTCGCGTTACCTGATCCTCGATGAAGCGCAGAACCTCACCCCGAAGCAGATGAAGACGCTGATCACCCGTGCTGGCCCCGGCACCAAGATCGTCTGCCTGGGCAACGTCGAGCAGATCGACACCCCGTACCTGACCGAGACCACCTCGGGCCTGACCTACGCGGTGGATCGCTTCAAGAACTGGCCGCATAGTGCGCACATCACCCTGCGCCGAGGCGAGCGTTCGCGCCTGGCCGATTACGCTTCGGAGGTGTTGTGAACCGTTGCACCCGCCTGTTGCTGCCCACGGCTGCGATTACCCTCGCAGCCGCCCTGGGTGCGTGCACCACCACGCGCGGCCCGGCCAGCGTGCCGACCGCCGAGCGCACCGGCCAATCGTGGGTGGTCACCCGCCCCGTCATCGCCGCGCAGGTGCTGGACACCTGCTCGCGCACCAGCCCCGGCCGCGAGGCCGGGCGGGTGAGCGGCTACTGGGCGCCGAGCCGGCAGCAGGTGGACCAGATGGAAGCGAAGCTCTCCTCGCTGGAAGCACAGGTGCCGCACGTACGGGACTTCGACCGCCAGTACGTGGGCATCGAAAGTGGCGGCCGGCAGCTTATCTACATCAACGCCTTCCACCTGCCGGAAGATGCCAGCACCAATCCGGCGCGCGAAGCGATCCGCGTGTGTGATGGCGGCCGGCAGTTCTGGGGGGCGGTGTACGACCCG
This sequence comes from Stenotrophomonas sp. SPM, assembly GCF_003105135.1. Taxonomy (NCBI): domain Bacteria; kingdom Pseudomonadati; phylum Pseudomonadota; class Gammaproteobacteria; order Lysobacterales; family Lysobacteraceae; genus Stenotrophomonas; species Stenotrophomonas sp. SPM. The sequence goes on from NZ_QETL01000103.1 coordinate 9,809, forward strand.
GCCACCGGCAGCTTCAGCGACCTGCAGTTCAACGGCGGCAAAGTGCCGTCGCCCTGAGGCGGCGGCATGGGAATCCGCCTGCCCACTTGGGTCTGGATCGGTGCGGTCGCGTTGTCCAGCGTGGCCGGCATGGTCAACGTGGTGGGCTTCCTGGGCTTCGAGCACCAGGCGGTCAGCCACATGACCGGCAGCACCAGCCAGCTGGGCATGGCGATTGCCCAGGGTGACTGGCGCGCGGTCGGCCACCTGTGGGGCCTGCTGGTCGCCTTCTCGCTGGGCGCGATGCTCAGCGGCCTGCTGATCCAGGCCGAAACCCTGCAACTGGGCCGGCGCTACGGCGTGGCCCTGGCGATCGAATCGGCGCTGCTGCTCGTGGCCATTCCGTTGTTCGAACAGCAGCAGATCTGGGGCGCACTGGCCGCGGCCATGGCCTGCGGCCTGCAGAACGCGATGGCCACCACCTTCAGCGGCGCGGTGGTACGCACTACCCATCTGAGCGGCATGTTCACCGACCTCGGCATCGGCCTGGGCCATCTACTGCGCGGCCTGCCGCTGCAGGTGCGCCGGTTGACCCTGAGCGGGCTGATCATCAGCGGCTTCCTCGGCGGCGGCATCGTTGGCGCGTGGTTGTTCATGCACTTCCGCTACGACGCCCTGCTCGCCCCCGCCCTGCTCACCGGCCTGACCGGCATCGTGTATGTGATGTACCAGCAATGGGCGCGCTGGCGGCATTGAGCCAAAGGCATCCACGGGCAATGGGGTCAGTCGAGCAAGCTCGACTCTACTTTCCCCTGCCGGACCACGGCACAATCGAGGCATGAGCCCGACCACTCCTGCTTCCGCCCTCACCATCGCCGGCTCCGATTCCGGCGGTGGCGCCGGTATCCAGGCCGATCTGAAGGCCTTCGCCGCGCATCGCGTGCACGGCCTGTCCGCCATCGCCGCACTGACTGCACAGAACACCCGCGGCGTCACCGCCGTGCACGTCCCGCCGGTCGCCTTCCTGCGCGCGCAGCTGGATGCCTGCTTCGATGATTTCGACATCCACGCGGTGAAGCTCGGCATGCTGGCGAATGCCGAAGTCATTCACACCGTCGCCGACGTGCTCGAACAGCGCCGCCCCGCGCACGTGGTACTCGATCCGGTGATGGTCGCCACCAGCGGCGCACGCCTGCTGGAAGACAGCGCGCTGCAGGCGATGCGCGAACGGCTGATTCCGCTGGCCACGCTGATCACTCCCAACACCCCCGAGGCCGAACTGCTGGTCGGCCGCAGCATCGGCAACGCCGACCACGCCGAGCAGGCCGCCGCCGCGCTGCTCGCCATGGGTGCCGGCGCGGTACTGCTGAAGGGCGGCCACCTGCACGAAGGCAACCGGGTGTTCGACCGCTACTTCGACGGCGTCAGCAGCGAGGAATTCATCCATGCACGGCTGCCGCTGGACGCGCACGGCACCGGCTGCACGCTGGCCTCGGCCATTGCTGCCCAGCTGTGCAACGGGCTCAGCCTGGCCAATGCCTGCGAGGCCGGCATCGATTACGTGGCACGCGGCCTGCAGCAGGGCTACGCGCCCGGCCGCAGCGAAGTGCTGGTGCTGGATCACTTCGGCGCGGCACCGCACGCATGAGCGCTGCGCCGCGCACGATCGCCGTGGACAGCGGCGATGGCCACCGCTACGAGATCATCGCCTGCGTGCCTGCACAGCCGCTGGCACGCCTGCTGTGGCTGCCGGCACTGGGCGTGGCGGCACGCCACTACCTGCCGCTTGCGCAGGCGCTGGCAGCGCGTGGCATCGCCGTCTACCTGCATGAGTGGCGTGGCAACGGCAGCAGTTCACTGCGTCCCTCGCGCACGGCCGACTGGGGTTACCGCGAGATCCTCGAACAGGATCTGCCGGCCAGCCAGACCGTGCTGGGCCACGAAGACGACGCGGGCAGCGCCCTGCCCTGGATCGTTGGCGGGCACAGCCTGGGCGGGCAGCTGGCCTGCCTGCATGCCGGTCGCAATCCGGATCGTTTCCAGCGCCTGTGGCTGGCGGCCAGCGGCACGCCGTTCTGGCGCGTGTTCCCGCCCCCGCGCGGTTGGCTGCTGCCGCTGTTCTACCGCTTCCTGCCGTGGATCGCACGTCGCCAGGGTGTGCTGCACGGCCGTCGCCTTGGCTTTGGCGGCAGCGAAGCACGCGGGTTGATCGCCGACTGGGCGCGGGTGGGCCTGAACAACCACTACGCCGCCGTGGGCCTGGACGAAGACCTCGATGCGCAGCTGGCACGCATCCATGGCAGCGCGCAGGCGGTGCTGATGGCCGACGACTGGTTCGCGCCGCCCGGTTCGATGCAGGCGCTGCTGGCCAAGCTGCCGAATGTGGCCTCACGCATGCGCGTGCTGTCCGCGCAGGAACTGGGCACGCGCGCCGATCACTTCGCCTGGATGAAAGCCCCGGACGCCGTGGCTGAAAGCTTTCTCATTCAGTTGAATGAAAATTTTCACAAAAGCGTTGACGACAGCCGCCGACATCCGCATAATTCCGCTCCTGTCGCAGGGCGCCCGTAGCTCAGTTGGATAGAGTACCTGGCTACGAACCAGGCGGTCGGGAGTTCGAATCTCTCCGGGCGCACCACTCGACAGGCTTCCAGCATCCGCCGCTGGAAGATGCAGTAAAATGTAGTAACAAAATTGATTGTGTACCGCGCGCCCGTAGCTCAGTTGGATAGAGTACCTGGCTACGAACCAGGCGGTCGGGAGTTCGAATCTCTCCGGGCGCACCACACACGATCAATACAACAGGTTTATGTAATTGGCGCCCGTAGCTCAGTTGGATAGAGTACCTGGCTACGAACCAGGCGGTCGGGAGTTCGAATCTCTCCGGGCGCACCATTACACCGAAACAGCAGGCTCCGGCCTGCTGTTTTTTTTGTGTTTTCGGCAGGGCTGCGCCCTGCACCTGCCGGTAGTGCCGGCCGCTGGCCGGCAGCCTTAGAGTCAAAAGCCAGAGCGGCATTCCGTGGGATGGCGGGGCACTGTGGGTTTGCGGGGACGCCGTAAATACGTCCATGTAGGCTTGGTCGCCGCATCCATGCGGCTCACACCCCGCA
>NZ_QETL01000104.1:0-12871 GCF_003105135.1 Stenotrophomonas sp. SPM
AGGACCGCAGGCGCCATGGATGGCGCCTACGAGCCCCCATGGACGGGTTTACGGCGTGTCCTGCAGGCCCACACCGCCCCGCCATCCCACGGAAAGCCCGCTGTTGCTGTTGCTTCTGCAGGTGCAGGGCTGCAAGCCCTGCAAAGCCCCCCCTTCCCCATACCCCGCCGAATGGGTATACAGTCGCCCTGTACCGGCGACGTGCCGGAATGAACCCTGGGAGGGGACCATGCGCAAGACCTTCAAGACCCTGTTGCTGGCACTGCCGCTGTGCCTGGCCGCCCTGTCGGCCCAGGCCGCCGACGGCGCCGCCGGCCGCTGGAAGACCATCGACGACAAGACCGGCAAGGTGAAATCGATCGTCGAGATCAGCCAGGCCGCCAATGGCGCGCTGACCGGCAAGGTGGTCGAGATCCTGCACTCGGACAAGGGTCCCAACCCGATCTGCGACGGCTGCGAAGGCGCCAACAAGAACAAGCCGGTGAAGGGCATGACCATCCTGTGGAACCTGTCGCAGGACAAGGGCAGCCACAGCAAGTGGTCCGGCGGCACCATCCTCGACCCGGCCAACGGCAAGACCTACAAGTCCAAGCTGGAACTGCAGCCGGGCGGCGGCAAGCTGGACGTGTCCGGCTGCATCGCCTTCATCTGCCGCACCCAGACCTGGGTCCGCGAGTAAGGCCTCCGGCCCGCGCAGCACCCCCGTGACCCGGCCCCGGCCGGGTCACCTCGTTGCAGGCATGCGATAATCTGCGGTTCCCCTCGGCTGCACCCCGCGACCATGACCCGTACCGCGCTCGTCACCACCGCCCTGCCCTACGCCAACGGCCCCCTGCACCTGGGCCACCTGGTCGGCTACATCCAGGCTGACATCTGGGTGCGCGCGCGGCGAATGAGCGGCGGCAAGGCCTGGTTCGTCTGCGCCGACGACACCCACGGCACGCCGATCATGCTGGCCGCGGAAAAGGCCGGAGTCACCCCGGAAGCCTTCATCGCCAACATCCAGGCCGGCCATGAGCGCGACTTCTCCGCTTTCGGCGTGGCCTTCGACCACTACGACTCGACCAACTCGGCGGCCAACAAGGCGCTGACCGAGCAGTTCTACCTGAAGCTGGAAGCGGCCGGCCACATCAGCCGTCGCTCGGTGGCGCAGTTCTACGACCCGGCCAAGGGCATGTTCCTGCCCGACCGTTACATCAAGGGCATCTGCCCGAACTGCGGCAGCGCCGACCAGTACGGCGACAACTGCGAAGTCTGCGGCGCCACCTACAATCCGACCGACCTGAAGGACCCGAAGTCGGTGATCTCCGGCGCCACGCCGGAAATCCGCGATTCGGAACACTTCTTCTTCGAGGTCGGCCGTTTCGAAGGCTTCCTGCGCAACTGGCTGGCCGGCGACGTCGCCCTGCCCGGAGTGAAGGCCAAGCTGATGGAATGGCTGGACGCTGACGGTGGCCTGCGCGCGTGGGACATCTCGCGCGATGCGCCGTACTTCGGTTTCGAGATCCCCGGCCAGCCGGGCAAGTACTTCTACGTCTGGCTGGACGCGCCTATCGGCTACCTGTCCAGCTTCCAGACCCTGTGCGGCAAGCTCGGCGAAGACTTCGAATCGCACCTGCGCCAAGGCACCAACACCGAACTGCACCACTTCATCGGCAAGGACATCGTCAACTTCCACGGCCTGTTCTGGCCGGCGGTGCTGAACGGTACCGGCCACCGCGCGCCCACCCGCCTGCACGTCAACGGCTACCTGATGGTCGACGGCGCGAAGATGAGCAAGTCGCGTGGCACCTTCGTGATGGCGCGCACCTTCCTCGATGCCGGCCTGGAACCCGAAGCCCTGCGTTACTACTACGCGGCCAAGACCAGCGGCGGCGTCGACGACCTCGACCTGAACCTGGGCGACTTTGTGGCGCGCGTGAACGCCGATCTGGTCGGCAAGTTCGTCAACCTGGCCAGCCGCTGCGCGGGCTTCATCAGCAAGCGCTTCGATGGCCTGCTGGCCGCGCAGCTGCCCGATGCGGCGCAGTACCAGCGCTTCGTCGATGGCCTGGCGCCGATCCGTGAAGCCTACGAACGCAACGACCCGGCCGCCGCCATCCGCCTGACCATGACCCTGGCCGACGAAGCCAACCGCTACATCGACGAGGTCAAGCCGTGGGTCATCGCCAAGCAGGAAGGCGCCGACGCGCAGCTGCAGGCGGTGTGCAGCCAGGGCCTGAACCTGTTCCGCGTGCTGGTCACCGCCCTGAAGCCGGTGCTGCCGGCCACCGCCGCGCAGGCCGAGGCCTTCCTGGCCGCGCCGGTGAACGACTGGACCGCGCTGGCACAGCCGCTGCTGGGCCACCGCATTGCTGAGTACACCCCGCTGTTCACCCGTATCGACCCGAAGAAGATTGACGCCATGATCGACGCCTCCAAGGACACCCTGCAGCCGGCCGCCGCTGCCGCCCCCGCCGCCAGGACCGAAGCCGTGAAGCCGGCTGCCCCGGCCAAGGACGAAGCGAAGAGCGCCGACGCACCGGCCTACATCGGCATCGATGATTTCGCCAAGCTCGACCTGCGCATCGGCAAGGTGCTGGTGTGCGAGTTCGTGGAAGGCTCGGACAAGCTGCTGCGCTTCGAACTGGATGCGGGCGACCTGGGCAAGCGCCAGATCTTCTCCGGCATCCGTGGCAGCTACGGCGAACCGGAAGCGCTGGTCGGCCGCAGCGTAGTGTTCATCGCCAATCTGGCCCCGCGCAAGATGCGCTTCGGCCTGAGCGAAGGCATGATCCTGTCGGCCGGTTTCGACGGTGGCGCGCTGGCGCTGCTGGACGCCGACAGCGGCGCACAGCCGGGCATGCCGGTCCGCTGATGCCCTGCGGGCGCGGCCCTCGCCGCGCCCCGCCACGCAGACCGCCACGGAAGGCACCGCCATGGGAGAGAGCAGGATGGAACTGGCGCTGTTCGATTTCGACCACACCGTCACCACCTGCGATACCTATGGCCGCTTCCTGCGCCGCGTGGCCACGCCCGAGCAGCTGGCGCGCGCGTGGTGGATGGTCGGCCCCTGGCTGCTGGCCTATCGCCTGCGCATCATCTCCGCCGCGCGCATCCGCGCCCGCGTCACCCGCCTCACCTTCAGCGAACGCCATGCCGATGACATCGCCACGCTGGCGGCGGGTTTCGCCCGCGAGGTGCTGCCCGACGTGATGCGTCCGGAAATGCTGGAGCAGATCCGCTGGCACAAGGAACAGCAGCACACCGTTGTGATCGTGTCCGGTTCGCTGGACCTGTACCTGCGGCCGTGGTGCGAACAGCTGGGCCTGCAGCTGATCTGCAACCGGCTGGAAAGCCAGGATGGACGCCTGACCGGGCGCTACGCGGACGGCGACTGCGCCCCGCGCAAGGTCGAGCACATCCGCCGCCAGTTCGACCTGTCGCGCTACCTGCGCATCCACGCCTACGGCGACAGCTACGAAGACCGGCCGATGCTGGCCCTCGCCCACGAGCGCTGGTACCGCGGCAGACCCCTGAAGTGATTTTGACGCGCAGACTTCGCCACGCATGAGCCTGATTCCGCCCCTGACCGAACGCCTCGACCGCCTGCTGCCGCAGACCCAATGCGGGCAATGCGGCTACGACGGCTGCCGCCCGTATGCGCAGGCGATGGCGCGCGGCGAAGCGGGCGTGGACCGCTGCCCGCCCGGCGGCGATGCCGGTGCACGCGCACTGGCGCAGGTGCTGGGCGTGCCCGCCGTGCCTTTCGACCGCACGCGCGGCGAGCACAAGGCGCCGCAGGTCGCGCTGATCATCGAAGCCGACTGCATCGGCTGCACCAAGTGCATCCAGGCCTGCCCGGTGGACGCCATCGTCGGCGGCGCCAAGTACATGCACACGGTGATTGCCGACCTGTGCACCGGTTGCCAGCTGTGCATCCCGCCATGCCCGGTGGACTGCATCGACCTGGTGCAACTGTAGCGGGGGTCGGATCCCTTTCCAGCGGAAAGGGCTCTGACCCCACTTCACCAGACATTCGTCGCAATCACCGCGTCCTGCGCGCCCCGCGCCCTCACGGAAAAGGACGCACATCGCAGATTGCCCCGCTGCTCGCGGCACATGCGCCAGCCCACTGCGGCCTCTTTCAACCGCATGCCAGACTTCCGCAAACGTCCTGTGACGGGCCACCCCAAGCGGCTGGCCGGTTTTCAAGCCACGTTCCGCCCGCCACCGTGCCGTGGAGGCTACCGATTGACCTGAACGGAGCTGTGCCATGACCCCTTCGGACGTTACCGACGACTGCACCCGCGACCTCACCGATGCAGCGGACGACATCGAGCGCCATCCCGACAGGATGATGGCCCTGTTGCGGAAGATCAGCGCGGCTGCCGCCGTCGATGGATTCCCCTGGCCGGAAGGCTACCTGCTGCCCGGCGGCCATCTCGGCCTGACCGACGCCGACCGCACCCTGGTCGGCCTGCGCGTGGTGCAGGAGCTCGTGCTTGCCGCCGAACGCACCCGCCAGGACGGCGAGGCCGACGAATACGTCGGCGACCGCATCATGGAAGGCCTGATGCAGGCCGGCATCGCCCTCTCCGCGCACGCCGCGACGAAAATCCGCCCGCACTGAACCAGCACGGGGTCAGAGCCCCCTCCTTCGGAGAGGGATCCGACCCCGCTCAGCATTTGGCGCCATGGACGGCGCCATCGAGCCCCCATGGATGGGTTTGCGGCGTGTCCTGCAGCTCCACACCGCCCCACCCCATGCGAAGGAGCTCAGAGCCGATCAACCTGCTCTGGCTGTGGCAGGCAAATCCAGAATTACGGCACTGCCGCCGTGATCACGATCTCGACCTTCCACTCGGCATGCGCCAGCTTCGCTTCGAACGTTGCACGCGCCGGGGTCGCACCTTCGACCACCCACTCATCCCATGCCTTGTTCATGCCGTCGAAATCGGCGATGTCGGCCAGGAACACTTCCGCGCGCAGCACGTGCTGGCGATCACTGGCCACCAGCGCCAGCAGCTTGTCGATCTCCGCCAGCACCTGCCGGGTCTGCCCGGTGATGTCCTGGCTGGTGTCTTCCGGAATCTGGCCGGAAAGGTAGGCGACCTTGTTGTGCACGGTCATCTCGGACATGCGCGGTCCGACGTCGTAACGCTCCATCATGGGCGTGGCTCCTGCGGGGTGGACTGAACCCCATTCTCACCCAGCCGGGCGGTGAAATGTGGCCTCCCGGACGCACATTCGTTGCCGCCAATCGCCGCACACTGCCGGTGCTGGTCAAACGCCACCGACAGGCGCACGATGCGCCACGTTCACGTTGACACCCCTCTTCCCCCTGCTGTCGCATTCTTGCGCCGATGACCCCAGCCAACGACCCCACCACCGCTTCGCACACCCCGGCATGGAAGCGGGTCCTGACCATCATCGTCCCGCTGCTGATCCTGTCGCTGGCCCTGCACGGGCTGGCCAACGAGTTCGACGAGCACGGCTACCGTGCCATCCGCGAAGCCTTCCACAAGCTGACCGGCACGCAGATCGCGCTGACCGTGCTGCTGGGCCTGGCCAGCTACGGCTGCCTGATCGGCTTCGATGCCATCGGTCTGCGCCGCAGCGGTATCCGCGTGCATCCGGCGCGCGTGGGCATCACCGCTTTCCTCGCCCACACCCTGGGGCAGACGGTGGGCTTTGCCGCACTGACCGGCGGCGCGGTGCGCCTGCGTGGCTACCGCAGCGCTGGCCTGGACCTGGCGCAGATCGGCCAGGTGGTGCTGATGAGCACGCTGGGCTTCGTGTTCGGTGCCTGGCTGCTGATCGGTGTGGCACTGTGCATGGAGCCGGCCGCCGCCGCGCTGGCCCTGCCGCTGGACCCGGCGGCGGTGCGCGTGGTCGGCATCCTCGCCCTGCTTGCCTACGCCGCCACCGTGCTGCTGGTCGGCCGCAACGGCCGCCAGTTCAGCATCTTCGGCCATGGCCTGTGGCTGCCGGATCGCCGCACGGTGCTCGGCGTCACCGTGCTCAGCGTGATCGAACTGGTGCTGGCCAGCGCCGCGTTCTACGTGCTGCTGCCGGACTCGACGCCCACCGGCCTGCCTGGCTTCGTCGGCCTGTACCTGGTGGCGGTGCTGGCCGGCCTGGTATCCACGGTCCCGGCCGGTCTGGGCGTGTTCGAGTGGAGCCTGCTGAAACTCCTGCCGCAGGTCGCCCCGGCCGCGGTGCTGGCGGCCGCGCTGATCTATCGCGTCACCTACTACGTGCTGCCGCTGCTGCTGGCCACCCTGCTCGCCCTCGCCCCGGCCCTGCGCCAGCCGCTGCAGGCCAGCGCCGGTGCCACCCGTGCCGGCTGGCATGCGCTGCGCCCGTGGCTGCCGCAGATCATCGCCCTGGCCGCCTTCAGCATCGGCGCCGCGCTGGTCATCGATGGCACGCTACCGACGCCACGCCGCCATCTGCTCAACGCCTCGCTGCCGATCCTGGAAACCTCGCACCTGATCGGCAGCCTCGGTGGCGTCGCCCTGCTGCTGATCGGCCAGGGCCTGGCCCGGCGCAGCCATGCGGCGTGGATGCTGGCGATGGCGGTGTGCGTGATCACCCCGCTGCCGCTGTGGCTGCGCGGCGGCCAGCCGCTCATCGCCGTGTCCGCGCTGCTGGTGGCGATGGCGCTGTGGGCCGCGCGCCGTGAGTTCTACCGCCAGGGCGCGCTGCTGGATGAAGCGTGGTCGTGGCCGTGGCTGCGCAATCTCGGCCTGGTGCTGGTCGCGGTCACCTGGCTGCTGTTCTTCACCTACAGCCACGTCGAATACCAGAACGAGCTGTGGTGGCAGTTCGCGGTGTCGGGCAATGCGCCGCGTGCGCTGCGCGCGTTGCTGGTGGTGGCCATCGCGCTGGTGATGTTCGGCCTGGCGCGCCTGCTGCACAGCACGCGCACGCCGCTGCCGGCCGCCGACGATGCCACCCTGCTGGCGCTGGCGCCGGTGCTGGCCAACGCCACTGACACCCAGGCCTGCCTGGTGCTGACCGCCGACAAGGCGGTGCTGCGCGACGAGGCGAAACAGGGCTTCGTGATGATGCAGCGCTATGGCGGCTCGCTGATCGCGATGGGCGATCCGGTCGGTCCGCCCGACGTCGCCCGTGCGCTGATCTGGCGCTTCCGCGAGGAAGCCGACCGCCTCGGCCTGCGCCCGGTGTTCTACCAGGTGGGCGAGGCCTACTGGCAGACCTATCTGGATCTCGGCCTGGGCCTGGTCAAACTGGGCGAGGAAGCGATGGTCCCGCTGCACGACTTCGGCCTGGAAGGGCGTGAGCGTGCGGACCTGCGCCAGGCCTGGAACCGCGGCAAGCGCAGCGGCCTGTCGTTCCGCGTAGCAGCGGTGGAAGAAATTCCCGGGCTGCTGCCGCGCCTGCACGCCATTTCCAACGCGTGGCTGGACGACAAGGCCGGCGACGAGAAGGGTTTCTCGCTGGGCAGCTTCGACCCGCAGTACCTGGTGCGCTTCCCGGTGGCGCTGGTCGAGGCCGAGGGTGAGATCGTGGCCTTCGCCAATCTCTGGCAGGCGCCGGCCGGTGCCGAGCTGTCGGTGGACCTGATGCGCCACATCAACGAGGCACCGAAGGGCACGATGGATTTCCTGTTCATCGAGCTGTTCCTGTGGGGCCGCGCGCAGGGCTATGCGCGTTTCTCGCTGGGCATGGCGCCGCTGTCCGGGTTGGCCCAGCACCGCCTGGCGGGCCGCTGGAACCGCTTGGCCGGGTTGCTGGCGCGGCATGGCGAACGTTTCTATGGCTTCAGCGGCCTGCGCCGGTTCAAGGCGAAGTTCGCCCCGCAATGGCGCCCGCGCTACCTCGCCGCACCCGGCGGCATGCACCTGCCGGCGGCGCTGCTGGATGCCACGCGGTTGATTTCGCTGGACCCGCGCCGCGGGTGATCGGGAGTGCGAGCTCCTCCCGGTGGGTGCGAACCGTTGGTTCGCACGCTTTCCGCCGGGCATGGCCCGGCGCTACCTGTGGGTGCGGTTTACGCGCCCTTGAGGATCACCTCCGCCAGGCGGTCGTAATCACCATTGAAGTGATGGTCGCCCGGCAGCTTCACCTTCTGCACCGCCTCGCCGGCCGGCAGATCCGGGCACAGCGCATCCTCATCCTTTTCGCCGTACACGCACAGCGTCTTGCCCGCCGGCAGCCTGGCCACTTCCGGCGCGATCGGCAGGCCATCGCCACCGCCGCCCAGCCAGTTGCTGACGTGGAATTCGAAATCGGCCTTGCGCCCCACCGACAGCAGGGCGATGCGCTCGACACTCTCGCGGGTGCCTGCATCAAGCTGGTTGATGGTGGCCGGCAGCACGTCGGCGCCCTGCGAGAACCCGACCAGCATCACCTTGTCGCGGTGCCACTGCTGCCGGTAGTGGGCGATGATCTTCTGCAGGTCGGCGGCAAAGCCCTTGGGCGTGCGCTCGCTCCAGAAATAGCGCAGTGAATCGATGCCGACCACGGCCACGCCATGCTCGCTCAGCGAGGCGGCAACGTTCTTGTCCAGGCCGGCCCAACCGCCGTCGCCCGACACGAAGATGGCCAGGGTGTCGCCGTTGCCGGTGGCCGGCACTTCCACCACCGGCAATCCCTTCAATGCATCCGGCGGCGGTGCCAGGCTCACGCCGGCCTGCGCGCCCACCACCCGTGCCGCAGCCACCAGGCCGGGCGAGGCATCGCCGCGCGCGGTGCGCTTGAACTCACGCGCCATCGCCACCTGCTGCACGAACGGGCTGGCCTGGCCGGCCTGGCAGGCGTTGCCGCCGGCTGCGCTCAGCCAGGGGAAATTCAGTTCGGCCGGCTGCAGCCGGTTGTGCTTCACGCCATCGCCGCAGACCATGCGCTCGTGGCTGTGGCCAGGGCAGAAGCCGGTGGTCAGCAGGCCGGCAAAGACCTGGGTATCGGCCTGCGCGGCCAGCGTGTAGGCCATCTCCGCACCCTCGCCATCACCGCCAACCAACGGCAGGTGATAACCCGGCAGGTGCAGCGAGGCCTGCAGCCAGCGCGAGAAATTCTCGACGTCGCCGGCACCGAACGAACAGGTCGGATTGCCTTCGCGCTTCAGCACGCCACGCAGGTGATTGATGTCCACGGCGGCAACAAGAGCGCCATCGGCACGCAGGGCCTCGATCGGCAGGCGGCTGGTATCGCCACCGGCGGTCGGCTCATGGAACCAGATCACCACCCGCTGCGGGGTTCCCGCCGGCATGTGCACCGGTATCTGGTCGAAGCGCCCGTGGCTGAACTGCTGCACGTTCGCCGCCGCCATGGCCGGCAACGCCGCCAGCGCCAGCACCACACCCATTGCCCTGCCCAGCCCTGCACGCTTCATATCGCATCCCCGGTGGAATGCGCACACGATACGCCGCCACCGCGTGCACGGCACGTACCCGTGCGGGCCGTTTGAGGTCTAGTTGGAAGCGCTGCGACGACCCCGCCGGTACATCGCCACGGCCAGCCACAGCAGCCAGCCGACGATCACCACGATCACCGTTTTCTGGCCCAGCCCACGCGGCGGACCTGCCCGCCACAGCACGTGCAGCCACAACAGGGCGAAGGCCAGCCACGCCCAGCCCCACAGCAGGGCCGCACTGCGCTGCCAGCCCGGCTCGCGGCGCAGGTACCACGCCTGCAGCAGCATGCCGACGCTGGCGCACAGGAAGGCAGTGTTCGCAGCCACGCCATGTACCAGCGGCGCCAGCAGTGGCGTCGCCTCGGGCAGCCAGCTGTCGCCGATGGACACTGTGGCCAGGCCGAGCGCGGCGACGGTGAACAGCAGCGGCGCGGCGGCACTGCGGCGTGGCCCCGTGCTGTGCCGGTACAGCGCGATGCCGAGCACGGCGATGGCCAGCGCCAGCAGGCAGTAGGCACTGCGCAGGGCCAGCCCTGAGGGGCCGTGCAGGTAGATGCTCAGGGTCGTCTGCACCCAGTCCAGGTCACTGCGCGCGAACTGGGTCCACAGCGCCGTGGCGATGAACAGCAGCAACGCGACCATGGCCAGCAATGCCGCCGGCCGCGCGCGCGTCATGGCGCCTCCTGCGGATGCCGCGCCTTCCATTCGGCCAGCGCCTTGCGGTAGCGCTGCAGCTCGTCGGAATACAGGTCGAGCACGCACAGCGGGCAGCCACTGCCGCAGCACTCGTTGGGGCCGGGCTCTTCCGGCGGTAGCGGACGCGGATCGGGATCAGGCACAGGCACGGGGTCGGTCACGGGCAGGCACGGCGTTGCAGACAGGCGCCCAGTGTAACGATCCCGCTCAGGCGTCCAGCTGCCGCTGCAGGTTGGCGCGCGCCGCCGCATCCAGGCGCTGGTGGAAGAAGTCGCTGAGGAAGATGCGTGGCGCGCGCAGCAGGCCCTGCAGGAAGCGGCGGCGGCCGGCACGGTAGAGGAAGCCCGGCACCACGCCCTGGTACTCCTCGGCCACGCCGCGGTCGTAGGCGGCGAACACCGCTTCGGGGGCCGCCAGGATGGCCATGTCGCAATCCAGGAACAGGGCCGCCTCGGCATCCACGTCGTCCGGTCCCAGTTCGCCATGGCGCGCGGTCAGCAGGATCAGCTGTTCCACCCGCGCGGCATCGATGCCCGAGAGCTCCGGCGCATGCGCGATGGCCCTGCGCGCCAGCTCGGCCGAGCGCGCTTCGTTGTCCTTGCGCCCTGCCTGGTAGATGGCGTCGTGGTACAGCACCGCCAGATACACCTCGGCGGGCTGCTGCCAGCCCGGCCCGGCCGCGACGTCCTGGCAGTGCTGCAGCACCGCGCGCACGTGGCCGAAGTGGTGGTAGGCGCGAGGCGGCGTGGCGTAGGCATCCTGAAGCGTCTGCCACTGCGCCGGTGCAAGCGGGATCGGGGCGAAGTCCATGCAGGGGATCATCCCGCCCGCAGGCGCCGCGGGCAAGCTGGACAATTTTTCACCAGCCGCTCACATCGCCCGCCGGGCAAGGCTGGCAAGGGGTTGTCCACAGCTTTGTCGCGGGCTGGTCCACACCGCATGTGGATGAACGCGGAGGACCGATAAATGGTTGATGCCGGCCCACCCGTGCGGGTCTACACTGCCGGCAGGCGGGCCTACCCGCCGCCGCAGGAAACTGCCATGCGCCGTCTTGCCGCTCGTTGCCTTGCGTCTTTGCTCGCTGCCACGGGCGTGTCAGCCGCCCTGGCCCAGGATCCTCCACCACCCGAACCCCTGATGGCGCCGGCCGCACCGGTTGCGGTGGCCAGCGTGCCGACACCGGAACAGGTGCTGGCCATTCCCGCACCGCTGCGGCAGATGCTGCAGACGCGGGTGATCGCCCGCCACAGCTCGCGCGAGCAGCGCCTGCAGGCGCTGGCCGAAATGATCTTCGGTGCACAGGCGCTGGACATGCAGTACGACCCGACGGCGACCTACACGCTCACCGAAATCTGGCAGAAGCGCCAGGCCAACTGCCTGGCGTTCACCCTGCTGTTCGCCACCCTGGCGCGCGAAGCCGGCATCCAGGCGCGCGTGCAGGAGGTGGATCGCGTGGTGTCCTGGTACCAGGACCAGGAACAGGGCGTGGTCTACAGCGTGGGCCACGTCAACGTGGGGATCATGGTCGACGGGCGCGGCGGGACTGTCGACCTCGACCGCAACATCCTCTACGACCGCCGCGGCCCGCACCCGATCTCGCTGGACCGCGCACTGGCGCACTTCTACAACAACCGCGGCGCCGAGCGCATGACCGCGGGCGACAAGGTGGGCGCGCGCGCGTTCTTCACTGCGGCACTGGCGCGCGCGCCGGATTTTGCGCCGACCTGGAACAACCTCGGCGTCCTCGACAGCCGCGAAGGTGACTTCGCGGGCGCGCGCGCCGCACTGGAGAATGCGCTGCGCCTGGATGGCCGCGAGGATTCGGCGCTGATCAACGCCAGCGTGCTGTATCGCCGCCTGGGCCTGGTGACGCAGGCGCAGGCGCTGGAGCAGCGTTTGAAGGCGGCGCAGCGCGACGACCCGTTCGCGCAGTACATGGCCGGTGCTGCCGCCGAGCGCAACGGCGACCTGGCCACGGCGATCCGCTATTACCGGCGCGCGGTGCAGCTGTACGACAACGCGCACCAGTTCCATTTCGGGCTGGCGCGCGCGTACTTCCTCTCGGGCCAGTTGGCCCGTGCCGACCGCGAACTGACGCGGGCAAGGTCGCTGGGTGGCAGTGTCAACCAGCAGCGCTACCAGGCCAAGCTGGACGGCCTGTCGCGCCTGCGCACGCAGCAGGCGCGACGCTGAGCGCGGCTCAGGCCTTCTTGAGGAAGCAGGTCTTCAGCACCAGACCCTTGATCTTGT
The DNA here is from genome assembly GCF_003105135.1 of Stenotrophomonas sp. SPM. Taxonomy (NCBI): domain Bacteria; kingdom Pseudomonadati; phylum Pseudomonadota; class Gammaproteobacteria; order Lysobacterales; family Lysobacteraceae; genus Stenotrophomonas; species Stenotrophomonas sp. SPM. The sequence goes on from NZ_QETL01000104.1 coordinate 12,311, forward strand.
CCGAGTTGCCTTCGATGTGTTCGGCATCGTCCTCGACGAGGCGGATGTTGCGGATGACGGTGCCCTGCTTGAGCGGGATGGACGAGCCTTTGACCTTCAGGTCCTTGATGACGGTGACCGTGTCGCCGGCCTGCAGGGTGTTGCCGTTGCTGTCGCGCACGACGAGGGAGGCGCCGGCGCCCTTCTCGGCGGTCCACTCGAAACCGCAGTCGGCGCAGATCCACAGCGCGCCATCGGCATAGGTGTTTTCCAGGGTGCACTGCGGGCAAGCGGGAGCGGAAGACATCAGCAAGTACCTCAAAATGAATCAACAACCGCCATTGTAACCGCCGGGTCCGTGCTTCCATTTTTTCCCGCGTGTGGCGCCTCTGTTGATACTGGTTTGAGGCGAGGGGCCATGCGGGTCAGGACACGCCGTAAACCCATCCATGGGGGCTCGATGGCGTCTTGCTCGTGTGCGCTGTCCTGCGCACACGGCAAGACCGGGGTTGGGCGTCCCGCCCAACCCGCCCGAGGCATGCCTCGGGCCCATGGCGCCACCGGTCCTGCCCCGCATGGCCC
>NZ_QETL01000105.1:0-12869 GCF_003105135.1 Stenotrophomonas sp. SPM
GAACCGTCTTCGGCGGTGCGGGCGGCGCTGGCGGTACCGGCGCGGCCACCAGGCGCATCGGCGCGACGCCCACCGCAACCACCAGGGCGGTCAGGCCGATGGCGAGGATGCGCGGGCAGGCACGACGCGGCTGCAGGCTCATCAGGCGGCGCTTCAGGCTGGTGGTGCTCGGCGCGGCACTGGCCACGCCCAGGTGCGGCTGCGGCGCCACACCCAGCTGCAGCAGCAGGCGGCCGTAGGCGTGGCGGCTGGCACCGTGCTGGCCGACCACTGCTGCATCCACCGCTTCCTCGCGGGCCTGGGCGTATTCGCGCACGGCCAGGCGCAGCAGCGGATGGAAGAAGAACAGGTGCTGCGCCAGCGCAGGCAGCAGGCCCCACTGCAGGTCACCGCGCTGCATGTGCTGCAGCTCGTGGGTCAGCGCCAGATCCAGCGCATCGCCCTGCAGGGCATTGGCACCGGCCGGCAGCAGCAGCACCGGGCGCAGCGGACCGACCAGCTGCGGCGCGTCCACCCGTTCGCTCATCCACAGGCGCGGTGCACGGCGCAGGCCGTGGGCATCGGCAGCCAGCTGCAACGCCTGCACCAGGGCAGCGTCTTCGCAGGGGTACGAGGCGGCCAGCAGCGCGCGGCACTGGCGCCACTCTCCGAAGGTGCGCCACGCCATCACCAGCACGCCGGACAGCCACAGCGCAGTTAGAACCAGCGCCCACCAGGCCATCGGCGATACGCCGCTGCCGATCGTCGCAGCGATGTCGGGGGCCTGGTCGATCGGCGCGGTGGCCAGCAGGTTCGCCGAGAGTTCCGGCGCCATCGGATGGATCGCATCGGCGGCCAGGTCGGTGGCACTCATTGCCATGGCCTGCGGCGCCGGCAGCCAGGCCAGCTGCAGCGGCTGGCTCCAGAACAGGCCCAGCACCGCCTGCAGCGACACCAGCCACCACAAGCGGCAGAGGGTGCTGGCTGACAGCGAGGGCAGTGCGCGGCACAGCCCGTACACCAGGGCCACCAGCAGCACGGTCTGCAGGCTGGTCCAGCCCAGGCGTTCCAGCAGGGAAATCAGCATCGTGGTATCCATGGCTCAGCCCTCGTGGCGACGCGATTGGAGTTGGGCGACCAGTGCTTCCAGCTCAGCCAGCTCGTTGTCACTGACTTCCTGGCGCTGCGACAGGTAGGCCACGAACGGCGACACCGAACCCTGCAGGGTGTTGTCGACGAACTGGGCCACGGCGCCCTGCAGCACGCTGTCCGGGCCACGGGTGGCCTGGTAGCGGTAGACGCCCTCCTGCTGCTCGCGCTGAAGATATCCCTTGGCGCGCAGCCGCTCCATCATCGTCAGCACGGTGGAACGGGCCAGCCCGCGGGCCTCGCCGTAGCCACTGGCGACCTCGCCGACACTGGCCGGCGCATGTTCATCGATGTACTGCAGCAGGGCCAGCTCCTGGTCCCCGATGGTCTTGCCACGCATGACACCCTCCATTGACTACACGTGTCGTCACTGTCTGCATGACGACAGCTGTAGTCAACCCCCCGGAAGTCATGGGCCGACGAACGGTTGGGGGCTGCCGGGATCAGAGCCCTTTCGCCTGCGAAAGGGCTCTGATCCCATGCCCTGCCAGCGGCCGGCACTACCGCCCCGTCAGCCGTGCGGCCCGCCCATCACCGGCAGGATGACCCCGCTGATATAGCTGGCACAGGCCGGCGAGGCGAGGAACACATAGGCCGGCGACAGCTCTTCCGGCTGCGCGGCGCGACCCATGTCGCTGTTCTTGCCGAACTCGGCCACGTCCTCCGCCTGCTTGTCTGCCGGGTTCAGCGGTGTCCACACCGGGCCCGGCGCCACGCAGTTGACCCGGATGCCACGCGGCAGCAGCTGGCTGGCCAGCGCCTTGGTGAAGGCATGGATGGCGCCCTTGGTGGCCGAATAGTCGATCAGTGCCTTGCTGCCGAACAGACCGGTTTCCGAGCCGGTGTTGATGATGCTGGCGCCCTCGCCCAGATGCGGCAGCACCGCCCGCGCCATCTGGATGTAGCCGCCGATGTTGGTCTGCAGCGTCTCCTGCAGGTGCGCGTCTTCCAGATCCTCAAGCCGCTCGCAATGCAGCTGGAAGGCCGCGTTGTTGACCAGGATGTCGATGCCGCCGAAGGCCTTGGCCACCTGCTTCACGGCCTTGTTGCAGAAGCGCGGATCGCGTACGTCACCAGCGATTACCATGCAGCGCGCGCCTTCGCGTTCCACGTGCTGGCGGGTGATCTCCGCATCCTCGGCTTCGTCCAGATGCAGTACCGCCACATCGGCGCCTTCGCGGGCGAACAGCACGGCCACGGCGCGGCCGATGCCCGAGTCACCGCCCGTAATGATCGCGCGCATACCCTGCAACTTGCCGCTGCCGACGTAGTCGGGCGCAAGGAAGCGCGGCGCAAGTTCCAATGCATGCTCATGCCCGGGCTTGGCCAGGTGCTGGGCCGGCATCGTTTCCGGCTGCCTGCGTGCGCCGGCCTGGGTGGCGGTCTTCTTCGCCGCCTTCCTGGTGGCGCGCGCATCCTTGGCTTTCTCCTGGTCCTGCAGGCGTCGTTGCCGCGAGGCCACCCGTGCCGCGCGCGGGTCGCTGGCGGCAGCCTTGCGGGTGGCGGTCTTCACCACGCGCGGGCGGTCGGTTTCGGCCGCGGTCTTTCTCGCGGTGCTGCCTTTGCGCACCTTGGGCGATGCCTTGCGGCGGGCGGGGGTCTTCTTGGTGGTGGCCATGCAGGTCTCCTCGGGAGGGAATGGGGTCGCCGGCCAGCGGCCGACACTACCGGGGGCGGCGTGCGCCGCTCGTGCAGTCTCTCCATCCCGCGTGCCGGCGGCAGTGAGCGCACTGTGTCCATCGCGTGCACGGCATTCATTCCGCCACCACGCGTGTCGTCGCACTCTTCAGGCCAGGACACGAGGAATGCCCAGATGAAACATGCAATTGCCACCGCCGCCGCCTGCTTCGCCCTTGCCGCCTGCAGCAGCAGTCCGGTTGCCCAGATCCAACCGATCGATGGCGTGATTTCCGGCCAGTGCCACACCAACATGGTGCGCGGCGCGGTTGGGTTGGCTGCCTCGGCAGTCACCATCGAACGCGCGCGCGTTGACAGCGACAGCCTGCACGTGCAGGTTCTGCGCGGCAGCCGCGAGCGCAGCGGTAACACCGCCAGCGGCAATGCCGATCCGGGGGCGGGTGCGGCACAGGAAGGCGGTGATCGGCTGACGATTGAAACCGGCCGCACCAACAACATCACCGCCATCTATTGCGGGTAACCGCCGTCGAGCAAGCTCGACGCTACGAGGATCTCAGGCGCGGCGCTTTGCCAACCGCCGCGCCCGGCGCAGTACCTTCAGCGTGGCCTGCTCCCACTGCCGTGGGCCGCGCAGACCGGCCAGCGCGGTAAGTTCGCCACGCTCCCAGCCGGCAAACACGCACGGGTCGATGTAGGCCTTGCGGCAGACCGCCGGCGTATTGCCCAGCCGCGCCGCTACCTGGCACACCACCTCGCGCTGCGCCTTGGCCAGTGCCCGCTGGCTGGACGGCTCCGGCAGCTCGGTGGCGGCGAAGGTCTGTACCGCTGCCAGGGTGCCGCCCCAGGTGCGGAAATCCTTGGCGGTGAAGTCCTCGCCCATCACCTCGCGCAGGTAGTCATTGACCGCACCGGAATCGACCGGCTGCACGACACCGTCGTCGTCGCGGTACTGGAACAGCGCCTGCCCTGGCAGCTGCTGCACGCCGCGCACCAGGGTGCCCAGGCGGCGGTCGCCGACGGTCACCTCATGCAGCTGCCCCGACTTGCCACGGAAGCGCATGCGCACGCGGCCCCCGCGCAGCAGGTCCAGGTGACGGTTGCGCAGCGTGGTCAGGCCATAGGACTTGTTTTCCTTGGCATAGGTTTCATTACCCACCCGCACCAGGGTGTCTGCCAGCAGCGCCACCACCACCGCCAGCACCTTCTCGCGCGGGTAACCACGCTGCTTGAGGTCGCGGCTGAGCCTGCGACGCAGGGCCGGCAGCGCTTCGCCGAAGGCAATGGTGCGGTCGAACTTGCCCGAATCGCGCACCGCGGCCCAATCGGCGTGGTAGCGGTACTGCTTGCGCCCACGCGCATCGCGGCCGGTGGCCTGCAGGTGGCCGTTGGCATGCGCGCAGATCCACACGGCGGTGTAGGCCGGCGGGATGGCCAGCGCGCGGATGCGCTGCAGGGTGGTGGCATCGCGCACCGCATGGCCATCGGCATCGCGGTAGGCAAAACCCTTGCCTGCGCGGCGCCGGCTGATGCCGGGCTGGGTGTCATCGACATAGCGCAGGCCCGCCGCGCGTGCGGCCTGTCGTTCGGGGGTGGGGGCAGGAGGCATGCCGCCAGTGTGGCGATCGGCGCGGCGTAGCCACGTCAATAACGCAACACAAACACGTGAGGGGGGCTTCGCGGCTATGCTCGGGTCTTCACGGTCCCTTCTCTTCCGGAGTCATGATGTCGTTCCAGATTCGCGCCCGTTCGCTCTCCGCCCTGTTGCTGCCGGCCGTGCTGGCGTTGTCCGCCTGCCAGGCGCCAGCGCTGGATGAGCAGGATGCGGCCACGGCCAACGCCCAGAAGGCCGCCGAAGCCGCCAAGGCCCCGGCCGATGAGGCCGGCAAGGCCACCGAAGCACCGCCGGCCGGCAACTGCGATGCCAGCCAGGTGCAGAGCCTGGTCGGCCAGGCCTATACCGACGCGCTGGGCAAGCAGGCCCAGGAAGATGCCGCCGCCAGCCAGGTGCGCGTGCTCAAGCCCAACGACGTGGCCACGATGGAGTTCATGGGCGATCGCCTGAACATCGAAGTGGACGAAAAGGGCCTGGTCAGCGGCGCTCGCTGCGGCTGACGGAAAGCCAACGCCGGCAAGGGTTTGCCGGCGTTTTGGTTGCACGCGCAACCGTGTATTGCGGCGTTGCAACAACTGTGATCTAGTCGAGGCATCCGGTGGCCTCACGATGCGCTCCAGGGAATGAGCGGGCACGAGTGTCCCCGCTCATTTCCTTTCGCATCGAGGTAGAGATGGCCCCCCGCAACCGCCAAGGGCTTTACGACCCGCGCTCCGAGCGCGATGCCTGTGGATTCGGCATGGTCGCGCAGCTCGACGACCAGCCTTCGCGCCTGCTGGTCGACACCGCCATTGCTGCGCTTTCGCGCATGACCCACCGCGGCGGCGTCGCCGCAGATGGGCTGACCGGCGATGGCTGCGGCCTGCTGCTGCGCCGCCCCGATGCCTTCCTGAAACTGCTGGCCAGCGAAGCCGGCATCACCGTGGGCCCGCGCTTCGCCGCCGGCCTGGTGTTCCTGCCGCACGACGCCGAGGCCGCGCAGGCTTGCCGCACGCAGTTGCAGGCGCAGGTGGAAGCAGTCGGCTGCAAGGTGGCCGGCTGGCGCGAGGTGCCCACCGATGACAGCGTCTGCGGCCAGCTGGCCCGCGATACGCTTCCGCGCATCGAACAGGTGTTCGTCGACGCCGGTGTCGGCCAGGACGACGGCGGCTTCGCGCTGGCGCTGTTCCTGGCCCGCCGCCGCAGCGAACAGCAGCTGCGCGAGCATGCCGATTACTACGTCACCACCCTCAGCCCCAACGCGATCAGCTACAAGGGGATGGTGCTGCCGGACAAGCTGAGCCGCTTCTTCCCGGACCTGCAGCGCCGCGAACTGGCCTCCAGCGCCATCGTGTTCCACCAGCGGTTCTCCACCAACACGCTGCCGCGCTGGCCGCTGGCGCACCCGTTCCGCATGCTCGCCCACAATGGCGAGATCAACACCATCGAAGGCAACCGTCGCTGGGCGCAGGCGCGCAGCAAGGTGTGGAAGACCCCGCGCTTCGACATCGCCGAGTTCGATCCGGTCATCTCCATGCACGGCTCGGATTCGCAGAGCCTGGACAACATGCTGGAACTGATGGTCTCCGGTGGCATGGAACTGATCCAGGCGCTGCGCATCCTGGTGCCGCCGGCGACCCAGTCGCTGGAGTTCAAGGATCCCGACCTGGCTGCGTTCTACGAGTTCCATGGCCTGAACAGCGAGCCGTGGGACGGCCCGGCCGGCATCGTCGCCTGCGACAGCCGCTATGCGGTGTGTACGCTGGACCGCAACGGCCTGCGCCCGGCGCGCTGGATGCTGACCGCCGACCGCCACTTCCTGGTCGCCTCCGAAGCGGGCGTGTGGGAAGTGCCGACCGAGCGCGTGGTGCGCAAGGGCAAGCTCGGCCCGGGCGAGATGATCGCCATCGACCTCAAGCGCGGCGACCTGCTCGATTCGGAAGCCATCGACCGCATCAACCGCGGCCGCGCGCCGTACAAGCAGTGGCTGCAGCAGGGCGTCACCTACCTGCAGACCGAGCTGATCGATCCGTCGCTGGTGGAAGAGCCCTTCGACGAAGGCACCCTGCGCAGCTACCACAAGCTGTACCAGCTCAGCAGCGAGGAAGTGGAGCAGGTACTGCGGCCGCTGGCCGAGACCGAGCAGGAAGCCACCGGCTCGATGGGTGATGACACGCCGATGGCCGTGCTCAGCCAGCGCAGCCGCCCGCTGTACGACTATTTCCGCCAGGCGTTCGCGCAGGTCACCAACCCGCCGATCGATCCGCTGCGCGAAGACTGCGCGATGTCCCTGTCCACCCAGCTCGGCAAGGAGACCAACATCTTCCATGCCGGCCCGGAGACGGTGAACCACGTCATCCTCAACTCGCCGGTGCTGAGCCAGCGCAAGCTGCGCCAGCTGCTGAAGATGGACCAGTACGTGCAGGCCAACCGCCTGCTCGACCTGTCCTACAGCGAGGACGAAGGCCTGCGCGCCGGCATCGAGCGCATCTGCGCCGAGGCCGAACAGGCCGCCCGCGAGGGCATGGTGATGCTGCTGCTGTCCGACCGCTACCCGGTAGCCGGGCGGCCGATGGTGCACGCCCTGCTGGCCACCAGTGCCATCCACCACCACCTCTCGCACCTGGGCCTGCGCTGCGACGTCAACCTGATCGTCGAGACCGGCACCGCCCGCGACCCGCACCACATGGCCTGCCTGCTCGGCTTCGGCGCCACGGCGGTGTATCCGTACCTGGCCTACCAGACGCTGTTCGACCTGGGCCGCCGCGGAATCCTCAAGCTCAGCAAGGGTGGCGAGCAGTCGCAGATCGGCCGCCGCTACCGCAAGGGCGTCTACAAGGGCCTGTCGAAGATCATCTCGAAGATGGGCATCTGTACCGTGGCCAGCTACCGCGGTGCGCAGCTGTTCGAGATCATCGGCCTGGAACCGGAAGTGGTCGATCTGTACTTCCCCGATACCGCCTCGCGCATCGGTGGCGCCGGCTTCGCCCGCCTGGATGCCGATGCACGCGAACTCTGCGCGCAGGCCTGGGATGCCCAGCAGGGCGTGGATGTCGGCGGCCTGCTGAAGTATGTGCACGGCGGCGAATACCACATGTACAACCCGGACGTGGTGACCACCCTGCAGCGCGCGGCGCGCAGCGGTGACCCGCGTGCGTGGCAGCAGTACTGCGACGCCGTGCATGCACGGCCGCCGTCGACGCTGCGCGACCTGCTGGAACTGGTGCCGGCCGCTGCGCCGACGCCGCTGGACGAGGTGGCCCCCGCCAGTGAACTGTTCCCGCGCTTCGACACCGCGGCCATCAGCCTCGGCGCGCTGTCGCCGGAAGCGCATGAAGCGCTGGCCATCGCCATGAACCGCCTCGGCGGCCGCAGCAACTCCGGCGAAGGTGGCGAAGACCCGGCGCGCTACGGCACCGCGCGGCGAAGCAAGATCAAGCAGGTGGCCTCGGGCCGCTTCGGTGTCACCGCCGAGTATCTGGTCAATGCCGAAGTGCTGCAGATCAAGGTCGCACAGGGCGCCAAGCCCGGCGAAGGCGGCCAGCTGCCCGGCCACAAGGTCAACGAACTGATCGCGCGGCTGCGCTATGCCAAGCCGGGCATCGGCCTGATCTCGCCGCCGCCGCACCACGACATCTATTCCATCGAAGACCTGGCCCAGCTGATCTACGACCTCAAGCAGGTCAACCCGACCGCACTGGTGTCGGTGAAGCTGGTCAGCCATGCCGGCGTGGGCACGATTGCCGCTGGCGTGGTCAAGGCCGGTGCGGACCTGATCACCATTTCCGGCCATGACGGCGGCACCGGCGCTTCGCCGGTCAGCTCCATCCGCTATGCCGGCGTGCCGTGGGAACTGGGCGTGGCCGAAGCGCACCAGGCGCTGCTGGCCAACGACCTGCGCGGGCGCACCCTGCTGCAGACCGACGGTGGCCTGAAGACCGGCCTGGACGTGGTCAAGGCCGCGCTGCTGGGTGCGGACAGCTTCGGCTTCGGCACCGCGCCGATGATCGTGCTGGGCTGCAAGTACCTGCGCATCTGCCACCTCAACAACTGCGCCACCGGCGTCGCCACCCAGGATGAGCGCCTGCGCGAGAACCACTTCACCGGCCAGCCCGAGCGCGTGGAGAACTTCTTCCGCCTGCTGGCCGAGGAAGTGCGTGGCTGGCTGTCCTACCTGGGCGTGCGTTCGCTGGAGGAGATCGTCGGCCGCACCGACCTGCTGCGGCAGATCGAGGCCGCACCGCGCGACGGCGTGCGCGTGGACCTGTCGCGCCTGCTGGCCGACGCCCGTTACGAAGGCAGCCACTGTGCCGCGCAGCGCCTGTACGAATCGCCGGACAGCCTGGCCACGCAGATGGACGGCCTGCTGGCGCCGGCCATCGCTCACAAGCAGGGGGGCGAGCACCGCTTCCTGATCCACAACACCGACCGCAGCATCGGCACCCGCCTGGCCGGCGCCGTGGCCCGCGCGCACGGCAACCAGGGCATGGCCGAGGCACCGCTGGAACTGCGCTTCCGCGGCAGTGCCGGGCAGAGCTTCGGCGCCTTCAACGTCGGCGGCCTGCACCTGGAAGTGGAAGGCGAAGCCAACGACTACGTCGGCAAGGGCATGGCTGGCGGCCGCCTGGTGGTGCGCCCGCCGCGCGGCGCGCGCTTCGAGGCCCGCAGCACCGCCATCATCGGCAACACCTGCCTGTACGGCGCCACCGGTGGTGAGCTGTTTGCCGCCGGTCGCGCCGGCGAGCGCTTCGCGGTGCGCAACTCTGGCGCGCTGGCGGTGGTGGAAGGTGCCGGTGACCACTGCTGCGAGTACATGACCGACGGCGTGGTGCTGGTGCTGGGCAAGGTCGGCCTGAACTTCGGCGCCGGCTTCACCGGTGGCCTGGCTTACGTGCTGGACGTCGATCGCGATTTCGTCGACCGCTACAACCACGAGCTGATCGACATCCACCGCGTATCGGCCGAGGGCTTCGAGAACTACCGCCAGCACCTGCACCGCCTGATCGGCCGCCATCGCGAGCTGACCGGCAGTATCTGGGCGCAGCAGATCATGGACGAGTTCCGCGATTACATCGGCAAGTTCTGGCTGGTCAAACCCAAGGCCGCCAGCATCGAGTCGCTGACTGAAACCCTGCGACGCGCCGCGTAACGGTAGTGCCGGCCGCTGGCCGGCTACCCAGGATCACGTAGTGCCGGCCGCTGGCCGGCAACCGCAAAAAACCACAGAGCCAGCCATGAGCCGCAAGCAAGCATTCCAGTTCCTCGATCTGCCCCGGACCATGCCGCAGCGCATCCCGGTTGAACTGCGCACCTCCGGCGACTGGGGTGAGCTGTACGGCAAGTTCGGCAAGGAAGACGCCCAGTACCAGGCCGGCCGCTGCCTGGATTGCGGCAACCCGTACTGCAGTTGGAAGTGCCCGGTGCACAACGCCATTCCGCAGTGGCTGCAGCTGGTGCAGGAAAACCGCATCCACGAAGCCGCCACCCTGTGCCACAGCACCAACCCGCTGCCGGAAGTGTGCGGCCGCGTCTGCCCGCAGGACCGCCTGTGCGAAGGCAGCTGCACGCTGGAGGAATTCGGCGCGGTGACCATCGGCGCGGTGGAGAAGTACATCGTCGATACCGCGCTGGCCAGTGGCTGGCGCCCCGACCTGGCCGCGGTGCAGCCCACCGGCCAGAGCGTGGCGGTGATCGGTGCCGGTCCGGCCGGCCTGGCCTGCGCGGACCGCCTGGCGCGCGCCGGCATCAGCGCCGTGGTCTACGACCGCTACGAACAGATCGGCGGCCTGCTGCAGTTCGGCATCCCCAGCTTCAAGCTGGACAAGGACGTGATCCACCGCCGCCGCGAGGTGCTTGAGGGCATGGGCGTGCAGTTCCGCCTGGGCGTGGAGATCGGCCGCGATGTCAGCGTGCAGCAGCTGCTGGACAGCCATGATGCGGTGTTCGTCGGTACTGGTGCCTACCGCTACACCGACGGCGGCCTGGACGGCCAGGACCTGAAGGGCGTGCTGCCGGCGCTGCCGTTCCTGGTGCAGAACAGCCGCATCGTCAGCGGCGATGATCCGAAGGGCCGGCCGATTGCCGGCTGGGAAGACACCATCGCCCTGCCCGACCTCAACGGCAAGCGCGTGGTCGTGCTCGGCGGCGGCGACACCGGCATGGACTGCGTGCGTAGCGCGGTGCGCCTGGGCGCGGCCAAGGTCACCTGTGCCTACCGCCGCGACGAGGCGAACATGCCCGGCAGCGCGCGCGAAGTGGCCAATGCGCGCGAGGAAGGCGTGCGCTTCCTGTTCAACCGCCAGCCGCTGTCGATCGAAGCCGGTGCCGATGACGAAGTGATCGGCGTGACCGTGGTCGAGACCCGCCTCGGCGAGCCCGATGCCAATGGCCGCCAGAACGCGGTGCCGATCGAGGGCAGCGAATCGCTGCTGGAAGCGGACGTGGTGATCATCGCGTTCGGTTTCTCGCCGACGCTGCCGGCGTGGCTGTCCGAGCACGGCGTGGAAGGCCAGTCCAATGGCCGCATCGTCGCCGGTGGCAAGGACCGCCTGCCGTACCAGACCTCGCACCCGCGCCTGTTCGCTGGCGGCGATGCGGTGCGCGGTGCGGACCTGGTGGTGACGGCCGTGGCAGAAGGCCGCGACGCCGCTGCCAGCATCGTGCGCCTACTGGCGCACTGATCCGGCCGCCGCCGGGGCCTGGGCGGCCTGTGGTGCCGACGCTGGAGGGGCGTCGCACGCAGGCAGGTACAGGTCCAGGCTGACCGTGGTGCCCTCGTCGGGGACGCTGTGCAGCTGCAGTTCGCCGCCCAGTGCGGCGGCCAGCTCGCGGCAGATGGCCAGTCCGAGGCCACTGCCACCGAAGCGGCGGGTGGTCGAGGCCTCGGCCTGCGTATAAGGCGCGAACACCGCCCGCTGCCGCTCCGGACTGATACCCACCCCGGTGTCAGCCACCTGCAGCCGCAGATGCTGGCCGGCAGCCGCCTGGCGCTGCACCTGCAGGCGCAGCTCGACCCCGCCATGCGCGGTGAACTTGAGCGCGTTGCCCGCCAGGTTGAACAGGATCTGCCGCAGGCGCAGGCCATCGACCAGCGAACTGGCCTGCAGCGCCGGGTCCAGCACACAGTGCAGGTGCAGTCCCTTGCTGGCGGCCAGCGGCGCCAGCAGGCGCTGCACGCCCCGCAGCAATGCGGCCAGATCGGTCGGCTCCGCCTGGGAGGGGCGGCCTCCCTCGCGCTTCCGCTCGCTGTCCAGCACCGCCTCGAGGATCTGCCGCAGTACCAAGGCCGCCTCGTCGAGGGTGGCCAGCAGCTGCCGCTGGCGCGGGTCCAGCGACGTCTCTGCCAAGTCGTCGAGCATGCCTATCAGGGTGTTCATCGGTGCGCCGATCTCCTGGCTCATCCTGGCCAGGAAGTGGGCCTTGGCCACCACTGCCTGCTCGGCTTCGCGCCGTGCGTCGTTCAAGGTGCCGACACGCATCTGCGCCTCGGTCACGTCCATCCAGTAGCCGCTCCATTCGACGCCGCTGCCATCACCATCACTGCAGTCCACCGGCCGCCCGTGCGAACGCACCCAGCGCCAGCCCATCCGCCCGCGGCAGCGGAAGGTGACGTCGATCGGCCCGCGCACCATTGCCGCCGCATCGACATGGGCCATCACCGGTCCGCGGTCCTCCGGGTGCACGGCCGCCAGCAGCCGCCAGTGCTCTACGCGCGCGGTGTCCACGCTCATGCCGAACAGCGCCTGCACGTCTCCGGTCAGGTAGAGCACGCTGTACTCGCCCGTGGCGCTGCGCCGGGTCCGATAGACCACCGCGGGCAGACCCGCGCTGACCTCCTGCAGGCGCTGCTGCAGGGCACGGCGGCGCTGCGCTTCGCGGTGCAGCCGCCAGTAGCCGAGGGCATGCACCAGCCCCAGCCCGAGCAGGGCCAGCAAGGCAGCGGCGAGGCCGCGCAGCCACGGCGGCATCGGTACGGCAGCCGTTCTGGATGCCGGTTTATCCGGCGTGGCCAACGCGATGCCGCGTACGCTGGACAGCGGTGCCAGGTGGGGGTCGAACACGGCCAGCCAGTGCCGGCAGGCCGGCGTCGTGGCCAGCACCAGGGCATCGTCGAAGCCGGCTGGCGCGGCGACCTGCAGCGCGTTCTCGTTGCCCTCCCGCAGCAGGCGCTTGACGTCGACCAGGTTGGCCACCACCGCATCTACCTGCGAGGCCACCAGCAGGCGCAGGGCGGTGTCCACCGCCATCGGTGGCAGCAGCAGCGCGCCGGGCGCCTGCCGCTGCAGCAGGGGCGACAGCTGTGCCGGATCGGGCGTGGCCACGGTCTGCCCGCGCAGCCCGCCCAGGTCGAGGATGGGCGGGGCATCGCGGCGGCGTACGATCACCTGCGGTATCTCGAGGTAGGTGGCACTGGCCGGCCATCCCGAAGGCAGCTGCCCACGCGACCAGCCCAGCACGGCCTGCGTGCCGGCCGGCAGCTGGCCTTCGCCCAGCAGGTCGGCGGCCACCGGCT
>NZ_QETL01000106.1:0-12797 GCF_003105135.1 Stenotrophomonas sp. SPM
GATGGCGCCTGCGAGCCCCCATGGATGGGTTCACGGCGTGTCCCGCCAGCCCACCCCGGCCGGCCAACCCAAGGAATCAGCCGGGCGAACCAACCACGAGGGGCTCAGCCGTTGGCCGAATCCAGTAAAATCGACCGCATGAACGCCCCCACCTTCCCCTACGACACCGCGCGCCTGAGCGAACTGGCCCAGCTGCTGATCGACAACGTCCGCGAACTGGCCCACGCCGGCTGGACCCCGGCCACCAGCAGCAACTTCTCCCACCGCCTGGACGACCGCCACGCCGCGATCACCGTCTCGGGCAAGGACAAGGGCCGCCTGATCGAGGACGACATCATGGTGGTGGACTTCGACGGCCTGGCCGTCGGCCGCCCGCTGCGCCCGTCCGCCGAGACCCTGCTGCACACCCAGCTGTACCGCCGCTTTCCTGAGATCGGCTGCGTGCTGCACACCCATTCGCCGGTGCAGACCATCGCCTCGCGCCTGTATGCGCCGCAGGGCCACATCCGCATCGAAGGCTACGAGCTGCTGAAGGCCTTCGCCGGCAACAGCACCCACGAAATGGCCATCGACGTGCCGGTGTTCGCCAACACCCAGGACATGAACGTGCTCTCGGCTCAGGTCGATGCCCTGCTCGATACCCAGCCGCTGTGGGGCTACCTGATCGACGGCCACGGCCTGTACGCCTGGGGCCGCGACATGGCCGAAGCGCGCCGCCACATGGAAGCTTTCGAATTCCTGTTCCACTGCGAACTGGAACTGCGCAAGCTGCGCGGCTGAGCCTGCGCCGGGGTGCAGATTCCAAACCGGAATCTGCCGCCCTTCACCACCCTGTTACCCTGTCTTCCCCCCGAGACGTTCAAGCTGCCGCCATGAGCCGACTGCGCATCTACGACGACACCCGCCCTGAATCGCCGCTGCTGGATACCCAGGACGGCGCGATCATCGCCGCCGAACTGAAGAAGATCGACGTCACTTTCGAACGCTGGCAGGCCACCGCGCCGGTCGCGCCGGGCGCCAGCCAGGACGAAGTGTTCGCCGCCTACCGTGCGGACATCGACCGCCTCGTTGCCGAACACGGCTTCAAGAGCGTGGACGTGGCCTCGATCGCCCCGGACAACCCGAACCGTGCCGAGCTGCGGAAGAAGTTCCTCGACGAACACTTCCACAAGGAAGACGAGGTGCGCTTCTTCGTCGCAGGCTCCGGGCTGTTCACCCTGCACGTGGACGACAAGGTCTATGAGATCGAGTGCATGAAGGACGACCTGATTGCCGTGCCCGATGGCACCACCCACTGGTTCGACATGGGCGATGAGCCGAGCTTCGTGGCCATTCGCTTCTTCACAGAGCCGGATGGCTGGGTCGGTCACTTCACCGGCACCGACATCGCGCAGAAATTCCCCCGTTACGTTCCCACCCAGGCGTCCTGATCCATGCAGCCCCGCGTCATCCTGACCGACATCGAAGGCACCACCAGCAGCATCTCGTTCGTCAAGAACGTGCTGTTCCCCTATGCCCGGCAGGCGCTGCCGGCGTTCGTCGCCGAACACAGCCAGCAGCCCGACGTCCGCCGCTGGCTGGATGCGGTGGCCACCGAGATCGGCGGCGCCTGCCAGGACAGCCTGGTGGCCGAGACGCTGCAGGGCTGGATCGACCAGGACCGCAAGCACACCGCGCTGAAGGCCCTGCAGGGCCTGATCTGGGATGCCGGCTACCGCCGTGGCGACTACACCGCGCACTTCTACCCGGAAGTGGCACCGGTGCTGAAGGGCTGGCATGCCTCGGGCCTGCCGCTGTACGTGTATTCCTCCGGTTCAGTGCCGGCGCAGAAGCTGTTCTTCGGCTTCAGCGATGCCGGTGACCTCAGTCCGCTGGTGTCGGGCTGGTTCGATACCGAGATCGGCGGCAAGCGCGAGGCGGACAGCTACCGCCGCATCGTGCAGGCGATCGGCGTGCCGGCCGGCGAGATCCTGTTCCTGTCGGACGTGGTGGAAGAACTGGACGCCGCCCGCGAGGCCGGCCTGCAGACCCGCCTGATCGACCGCCTGGACGACTACCCGATGCCGCGCATCGGCCAAGCCGCCAACGGCCACGACCGCGTCGAGAATTTCCAGCAGATCCAGCTGTAAGCGCGGTCCGCTGCGCTCGCCGGGCATGGCCCGGCGCTTCCGGGCACGCGCTCCGGTGGTTGCCAACCTTGGTTGGCAGTTCTGGGTGTGCCAACCGAGGTTGGCACCTACCAGAGCGGCATCGCCCTCAACGGTCGTTGAGGGTCTTTATCTTCAGCGCTTCGCGCAGCGTCGCCAGGTCCACCGGGCCGCGCACGGCGATGTCGCGGGTCTCGCCGGGCAGCAGGTCCAGCAGGTTGTCTTCCACCTGCACGTCCAGCGCCCCGAAGTCGATCCATGCCGAACGCACGTAGGCAGAACTCTGCAGCCGCAGCCGGTAGTGGTCGCCGTCGATAGCCAGCACCGCCTTCAAGGCCTGGCGCGGCAGCATCTGGTCCTTGGCGTCGACGAAGCCGACAACCTGGCGTGCACTCACCTTGCCATCCTGCAGCAGCTCGAACACCGCCACGGTTCGCTTCGGGTCCGCGCCCGCCAGCAGTTCGGCGTCGGCGAAGTCGCCGACCGCGGTCACACCGCCAGCGGCCAGGGTCACCGGCACCTCGCGACGGCGCAGCACCTTGCCCTCCACATCCATCACCCGCAGCCGCCAGCGGGCATCCGCGGCTTCACCGTCGTTGATCAGGCGCACCTGCGTGCGGCCCTCATCGCGCAGCGCCGCCAAGGTCACCGGCGCGAAGAAGCGCCGGGCGGCGAAGTGCAGCGCCTTCCAGCGTCCGTAGTAATCCACGCTGGACCACGACGCGCCCGGCCACACATCGTTGAGCTGCCAGTACAGCGAGCCCATCGTGTACGGCTGCGAGGCGCGATGGTGCAGCGCCGCCAGCGCGATGCCATCGGCCTGCATCACCTGGCTGAGGTAGACGAAAT
Source organism: Stenotrophomonas sp. SPM (assembly GCF_003105135.1). Classification (NCBI taxonomy): domain Bacteria; kingdom Pseudomonadati; phylum Pseudomonadota; class Gammaproteobacteria; order Lysobacterales; family Lysobacteraceae; genus Stenotrophomonas; species Stenotrophomonas sp. SPM. The sequence goes on from NZ_QETL01000106.1 coordinate 2,997, forward strand.
CCTCAAAGTCCTTCGGCGTGCCGTAGCCCAGTGCGATGTAATGCAGCAGGCGACTGTTGCCCTCGCCCGCCATGAACTTCTGGTGCGCGCGGATCACCGGGCTGTCGATGCCCTGCTCGTCGCGGCTGGCGATCTGGTCGACCGTCGCCAACGCCGGCCAGGCCTGCAGGCCGTACTCGGACATGAAGCGCGGGGTCTCGCGCAGGTAAGCCTGCACCGGCAGCGCCGGATTGCCCCAGACCTGCCAGTAGTGCTTGTCGCCGCGGGTTGAGTCGTTGGCCTTCTCGTCCAGGTCGTTGCTGGGCGAACTGGACCAGTACGGCACGCCCAGCCCCTCCTCGCCCACCACCTGGCGCAGGTCCTTGCCGAACAGATCGACATAGCCCTGCCAGACCCGGGCGGCGAACGCTGGATCGGCGGCCTTCAGGTCGTGGCCGTGGCCCCAATCCTTCCAGGCGGTCTCTTCTTCGTTGTTGCCACACCACAACACGATGCTGGGGTGGTGGCGCAGCCGACGGACGTTGTCGCGCGCCTCGGCCACCACGCTGGCGCGGAACGCAGGGTCGTAGCCGGGCTGCATGCCGCCACCGAACATGAAGTCCTGCCAGACCAGCAGGCCCAGCTCGTCGGCGATATCGAAGAATGCATCGTCCTCGTAGTAGCCGCCGCCCCAATTGCGCAGCATGTTCATGTTGGCATCGCGCGCGGCGGTCAGCACCTGGCGTAGGCGCGCGGGACCGACACGCGCGGGGAAGGCATCGAACGGAATCACGTTCGCACCCTTCGCAAAGACTTCCACGCCGTTGATGACGAAGACGAAGCCCTGCCCGCCCTTGCCATCCTCCTCGCGCCGCAGCTCGACGGTGCGCAGGCCGATGCGCTGCTCGCGCGCCAGCTCGGGGATACGGCCGCCATCCAGGCGCGCCTGCACGGTGTAGCGGTCCTGCGCGCCGTGGCCGACCGGCCACCAGCGCCGCGGATCAGTCAGTTCAACGGGAATTTCGACCGTGTTCGCGCCCGGCTTCAGCAGCACGCTGCGCTGCAGCTGGGCCACGCTGCGGCCGTCCGGGTCGCGCACGTCCACAGCCACTACAGCCGAACCGGCCGCGCTGCCCTGCTCAACCTGCAGCAGCACGGCAAGCTTCGCCTGACCGGCATCCAGCGCATCCGTGCGTACCGCCAGGTCGGTTACTCGGTGCGCATCCCAGGCCTGCAGGTCGACACCACGCCAGACGCCAGCGGTGACATAGCGCGGGCCCCAGTCCCAGCCGAAGTGGTAGGCCGGCTTGCGTGCGAAGTTGCCGACCATCGCGTCCTTCGGCTCGTCACCATAGGGCGAGGGATAATTGCCGGCGATCTTGTGCGGCATCGCCTGCACGCCGGGCAGCAGCGTGCGGATCGGCGAGTGAAACACAACCAGCAGCTCGTTGTCCTTGGCACGCAGCTGCCCGTCGACACGCGCGTGCCAGGTGCGGTGCGCGTTGTCCGCACGCAGCAGCGGCCTGCCGTTGAGAGAGACCTCGGCATAGGTGTCCAGCCCATCGAAGCGCAGTTCGGCATTGGGCTTGGCCAGGGTGGCCGCGTCCACATCGAAGCGCGCGCGGTATTCCCAGTCGGCCAAGCCGATCCACTGCAGATCGGCTTCGGCCGAGCCCACGTAGGGGTCGCGGATCAGGTCGTGGGCCAGCAGGTCGGTGTGCACGCTGCCGGGCACCGTGGCCGCGCGCCATTGCTGCAGTCCGGGGTGAGCGGCGCCCTGGGCATCACCAGGCAATAGGCGGAATTCCCAGTGCGCCTGCAGTGGTGCGGCGGCGGCAGGGAACGCAACCGCAGCGATCAGCAGCAGGAGAAGACGGACAACGAGGGAAAGACGATGCACGTGATGCTCCTGGTGGTATCCGGTAGCGCCGGGCCATGCCCGGCGAACCTTCCTCAACGAACGACGTTCAACACTTCGTAGCACGCGCCCATGGTGTGGTAATCCACCTTGCCAGCCGGGCTCTTCTCGTCGCTGTACTTGCGGTTGTCGGCATCGAGGATGCGGAACCAAGCGCCGTACTGGTGGTCGACGAAGTGCTCCCACGAATACGCCCAGATGCGCTCGTACCACTGCCAGTAGCGGTCATCTCCGGTGCGCTTGGCCATCAGCGCGGCGGTGGCCAGCGTTTCGGCCTGCACCCAGAAATACTTGTCGTCATCGCAGACGAAGCTGTCGCCACCGATCGGCGCGCCGTCCATGCCCGGCTGACGGCGCGATTCCGGCGCGAACCCGTAATACAGGCCACCGCGTGCCTCGTCCCAGCTGCGCTCCACTGCCACATCGAACAGATGCTGCGCGGTCGGCACCAGCCAGTCGGCCTGCACGTGGCGGTCCAGGATCAGCAGCAGCTTGGCCCACTCGGTCTGGTGGCCGGGCTGGAAGCCCCACGGGCGGAACAGGTGCTTGGGATTGTCCAGGTTGTAATCCCAGTCGATCTCCCAGTTCACGTCGTAGTGTTCCCAGACCAGGCCACCGGCCTTGGCGGCCTGGCGGCGGGTCATGTTGTCGGCCAGCTGCAGCGCGCGCTCCACATAGCGCTGCTCGCCACTGGCCTCGAACGCGGCCAGCATCGCCTCGCACATGTGCATGTTGGCGTTCTGGCCGCGGTAGCCGGTGAAGTTCCACTGGCCATCGGCTTCGTCCTTGTACAGGCCGTGCTGCGGCTCCCAGAAGCGCGCTTCCAGCAGCTGCCAGGTCTCGTCCATCCACGCGCGGGCCTGCTCGACGCCCGCCTTCAGCGCGCAGCTGTAGGCCAGCAGCACGAAGGCCACGCCGTAGCAGTGGTTCATGTCGTCCTCGACCTTGCCATCGCGCAGGGTCCAGGCGTAGCCGCCGGTGGCCGGGTTGCGGTGCACCTCGCGCAGGTAGCGCACGCCGTGCTCGACCGCCTCGCGGTATTCGGCATTGCCGAATTCGCGGTAGGCCATCGCGTAGTTGAAGACGAAGCGCGTGCTGCTCACCAGGTGGCGGTGGCCGGCATCGTAGATGCTGCCGTCATCACGGAAATAGTGGAAGAAGCCGCCGTTGGGATCGATGCAGCGCGGGTGGTAGAACGCCATAGTGTCGGCGATATGCGCGCGCAGGAAGGCGGGCGAACGGAAATCAGGCGAAGTGATCATGCGGAAAGGTCCTGTGCCTGCAGCAACTGCTGCACTTCAGCGAGCGAGGGCATCGCGGCGAACGCGCCCTTGCGGGTAACAGCCAGCGCGCCGACCGCAGCACCGAAGCGCAGCGTGGCGGCGATGGCCTGCGGGTCCTGGCAGAACGCGGCGAAACCCGCACCTGCGCCACCGCGCTCCAGCAGGCCAACCAGCACGCCACCGACGAAGGCGTCGCCGGCTGCGGTGGTGTCGACCGTGGCGACGTTGAAGCTGGTGACCTGGCCCTGCTGCTCACGGGTGTACCAGTGCAGCGTGGCGGCACCATCGGTGACGATGATCCAACGCGCCTGCGCGGCCAGCAGCCGCTGCAGGACCACCTGGTCGCCCTCGGCGCCGTGCGGCGCGGCCAGGTAATCCAGTTCCTCACGCGACAGCTTGACCAGGTCGGCGCGCTCCAGCGCCTGCCACAGCCACGGCGTCGGATCGACCTCGGCCGGCCACAGCGCCGGGCGCAGGTTGAGGTCCAGACTGACCACCGCACCGGCGGCGCGGGCGCGGTCCATGCCGGCGAAGGTCGCCTCGGCGATGGCCGGTTCGGTCAGGCTGTTGGAGCAGACGTGGAAGCACTTCGCGTTGTCCAGGCAGGCCGCCTGGAAATCGCTGTCACGGAACAGCAGGTCGGCGGCCGGCGGGCGGTAGAAGCTGAAGCTGCGTTCGCCCGCAGCATCCAGCGCGACGAAGGCCAGCGCGGTCTTGGCCGCATCGGTACGCACGATGTAGTCGGTGCCGACGCCGTGCTCGACCAGGCTCTCGGCCAGGAAGTCACCGAACATGTCGCGGCCGAGCATGCCGACGAACTGGGTCTTCGCACCCAGCCGCGCGGCGGCCACCGCAACATTCGCCGGCGCACCGCCGGCATACTGCAGGAACGCACGCGGGGTGTCCGCCGAGGCCGGCGGCTGCGCTAGTAGATCGATCAAAATTTCGCCGAAGCAGACAATGGCACCCATTTCCGACTCAGCCTCCCTGCGTTGCGGAGGCCGGCGTACGTGCACCGACCAGACCGTAGAAGATGATGTAGCCGTAGCACAGCAGCGGCAGGATGAAGCTGGCCTGCACGCCGATGTGGTCCGCCAGCACGCCCTGCAGGTACGGCACCACGGCGCCGCCGACGATGGCCATGATCAGCAGGCTGGAACCCTTGTTGGTCAGCGGGCCCAGGCGCTCGATGCTGAGCGCGAAGATGGTCGGGAACATGATCGAGTTGAACAGGCCGATCGCCACCACCGAGTACAGCGCGATGTTGCCGGAGGTCATCATCGTGGTGGCCAGCAGGACCACGTTGACCAGCGCGAAGATCGCCAGCAGGCGGCTGGGCGAGAAGCGCGCCAGCAGGGCCGAACCAGCGAAGCGGCCGATCATCGCCATCGTCCAGTAAGCCGACACGTAGTGCGTCGCCTGCTGTTCGCTGAAGCCGCCGATGCTCGGCATAGACAGGTAGTTGACCAGGAAGCTGCCGATCGACACTTCCGCGCCGACGTAAAAGAAGATGCCAAGCACGCCCAGCAGCAGGTGGCGCTTGCGCAGTGCATCGAAGTAGCTGTGGTGATGGCCCTGGTCGGCCTGCTCGGTGGCGTCGCTCAGCGCCGGCAGGCGGAACAGGAACACGAACAGCGCCAGCAGCACCAGCGCCACCGCCAGGCCCACGTAGGGGCCCTGCACGGCCTGCGCCTCGGCGGCGCGGTACGCCAGCTGCTCGGCGGCCGGCAGCGCGTTCAGTTCATCGGCGCTCTTGACCGTGTTGGACAGGATCAGCATGCCGCCGAAAATCGGCGCGATGGCCGTACCCAGCGAGTTCAGCGCCTGCGCCAGGGTCAGGCGGCTGGAGCTGGTCTGTTCCGGGCCCAGCAGCGCCACGTAGGGATTGGCGGCGACCTGCAGCACGGTGATGCCGGTGGCCAGCACGAAGAGCGCGCCGAGGAACGCGCCATACACGCGCAGCTCGGCCGCAGGCCAGAAGCCCAGCGCGCCAATGCCGGCAATCACCAGGCCGGCCACGATGCCCTTCTTGTAACCCAGCGCGGCGACCAGGCGGCCGGCCGGCAGCGACATCAGGAAGTAAGTGCCGAAGAAGGTGAACTGCACCAGCATCGCCTTGGCGTAGTTCAGTTCGAAGACCGCCTTCAGGTGCGGGATCAGGATGTCATTGAGGCAGGTCAGGAAGCCCCACATGAAGAAGATGGTGGTGACCACGGCCAGTGCCTTGCCGTTGGTGACGGCCGGTGCGTTGCCGGAGGAACCCGATGGGCGGGGCGTTGCGGAGATCGGCATGCGGTTCGCGCCTCGATGCGCGGGAGGTCGTTGTTGCGTGGAAGGAGTGTGCGTTGAAAAGGATCAGTTCGGGCGGGCGGCGCTGCTTTCGCGAATGCGCAGCTGCACCGGGGCGACCGTGCGCTGCCGCGGCGCGTCCGGGTCATCCAGGCGCTGCAGCAGCAGTGCGGCCGCCTGTCGGCCACGCTCGCGCGGGTCGGCGGTCAGGGTGGTCAGCGGCGGCACCGCCACCGACGCTTCGGAAATATCATCGAACCCGGTGACCGCGAAATCGCCACCAGGGCGGATGCCACGCGAGTTCAGGCCCAGCATCAGCCCCAGCGCGACGGTGTCGTTGTAGCAGACGGCCGCGCTCGGCCGGTGCCCATCGACGAACAGTTCGTCGGTGCGCGCCGCGGCTTCGAGGCGGTTTGGCGCCGATTCGATCATCCAGCCCGGCGGCAGCGACAGCCCCGCCTCGGCCAGCGCCTGCTGGAAACCGGTACGCCGCTGATGGCAGGAACTGGAATCGGCATGGCCGCCGAAGAAGGCGATCTGGCGATGGCCGCGTTCGATCAGGTGGCGGGTGGCGAGGTAGGCACCGTGCTGGTTGTCCAGGGTCAGGAAGTCCCAGTCGGCGCCGTCAAGCTCGCGGTTGAACAGCAGTACGTTGGCATTGGCGCCCAGTGCCTGGCGTACCCGGGTGGCGTCGCTACCCTCGGCCGGCGAAAGGATCAGGCCGGCCGGGGTGTGCTCCATCAGCGTGGACAGCACCGCCTGCTGGCGCTCGGGCGATTCGCCGGTGCTGCCCAGCAGGGTCACGTAGCCGCGTCCGCCCAGGGCCTCGTCCACGCCGGACGCGAATTCGGCGAAGAACGGGTTGGACAGATCGTTGATGACCAGCGCGATGCTCGACGAGGTACGACGGCGCAGGTTGGCCGCCGCACGGTTGTAGACATAACGCTGGCGGCGCAGCTCTGCCTCGACCTTGGCCCGGGTATCAACGTTGACCAGCGGGCTGCCGCGCAGCACCAGCGACACGGTCGCGCGCGAAACGCCGATGGCACGGGCGATGTCGGTCACCGTCACCGCCTTGCCGGAACGCTTGCTGGAACTGCCGCTGGTGTCGTTCATCGTCTTCCCGGACTCCGCTGGAGCCTCAAGCCTAATGGATCGTGGCCACATCGTGCCGTGCCGTTCGCTGGGTTGCCTCGAACGGCACCGCACACATCATCGCAGCTGGCTGCCTGTTGCAGCGCACCAGGAGACCGGCAGATCGGCCACGGCGGTGCCCCAGCCTTGGGTCGGCGCCTTGCCATCCAGCGCAAAACGCAGGCGCGGGCCCTGCTGCAGGCGGCTCCAGTCCAGCCACACCGGCGCATGCGCCTGGCCATCGACCTGCACGCCCTGCACGTACTGCAGGCGGCGGCCATCGGCGCCCGGCGCGTCGATGCGCAGGGTGCGGCCACTGCCCATGTCCACTTCCACCTTGGCAAAGCGCGGCGTGTGCAGCAGGAACTCGCCGCTGCCCGGCACCGCCGGGTACATCCCGATGGCGCTGAACAGGTACCAGGCCGACATCGTGCCCAGGTCGTCATTGCCGGTCACGCCGTTGGGCGCGTTGGTGAACAGCTGCTGCGCGGCACGCAGCACGTTGGCGGTCTTCCACGGCTGGCCGATCAGGGTGTACAGCCAGGGCGAATGCAGGTCCGGCTCGTTGTTCGGGTTGTAGCGGAACTGGTTGTAGTAGCTGTACGGCCCGACCACCCACTCGCGGCGGGCGGCATTGAGCGGATCGGCCACCAGCGCATCCATCGCAAAGAAGGCATCGAGGCGGCGGCCGGCCTGTTCAAGGCCATCCATCGCTTCCACCAGGCCCGGCACGTCCTGCTGCGCCAACCACTGGTACTGCCACGCGGTGCCTTCATGGAATCCATGATGCGAGCGCGGGCTGTAATGGCCGTCGGCCGGGGTGTACCACTGGCCGTCCTCGGTGCGCGGGCGCGGGAAGCCGGTGAAGCCGGTCTCGGCGTCACGCACCTGCGGGTCCCACACCTTCCGCCAGTTGCGGCCGCGCTCGCGCAGCGTCGCTGCATCCTGGGCGTGGCCCAGGCCATCGGCCATCTGCGAGAGCGCGCAGTCGGCCACCGCATATTCCAGCGTGGCCGAACCACCGTGATGCGGGTCGACGTCCATGCCCTTGGAGGGGAACGCGCGGTCGTAGACCACGTAGCCCTTGTCCAGGTAGGTCGGGTTGCCCGAGCGGCCGGCCATGCGCGAGTTCAGGGGCGGCGTACCGAACGCATTGCGGCGCAGCGCATCCCAGGCCTGCGATTCACGGCCCTTGAGCGCACCGAAGCGCCACAGGTCGACCATGAAGGGCGTGACCGGATCGCCGGTCATGATGTTGGTTTCGAAGTTGGCATAGCCCCAGCGAGGCAGCCAGCCGCCCTGCTCGTCAATGGCCAGCAGGGTGCGGCCGATGTCGCGGGCCACGTCCGGGCGTGTCAGCGCCAGCCACTGGTTCTGCGCGCGGTAGGTATCCCACAGCGAGAAGTACTCGTAATAGGTCCAGCCATCGGCGCGGTGGATGCCATCGTCGTAACCGCGGTAGCGGCCGTCGGCATCGCTGCCGGTGAGGGGCTGCAGCAGCGCGTGGTACATCGCGCTGTAGAAGACGGTGCGGTCATCGCCGCTGCCACCCTGCACGCGCACCCGCGCCAGCTGCTCGCGCCAGGCCTGCTGGGACAGCGAACGCATTCTGTCGAAACCGATCAGCGCTCCACCCTGCATGCCCTCGGCGCGCAGGTTGGTGCGCGCACCTTCAGCGTCCACGTGCGAGATCGCGCTGACCGCAGTGACCGACTGGCCCTTGGCCAGATCGAAGGTCAGCCAGGCGCCGTTCGGCTTCTGCTCGCCTTCCATGCTGTGCCGCGCATTGGGCAGGCCACCGGTCTCGCCCCAGGTGCCATGCGCCTTGAACGGGCGGTCGAACTCGACGCGGAACCAGGTGGTGTACTGGTGGCCGCCGCAGAAGCTCTTGGTGACCAGCTTGCCTTCGACCACGCGGTCGCCGACCACGTCGACCACGCTGCCGATAACCGAATGGCGCTCGTTGGCCTGGCCGACGTTGATCATCACGTGGCCATCGCCACTGCGCTGGCTGAAGGTATAGCGCTCGGCCGCGGCACGCGTGCGCGCGGTGGCTTCGGCGTCGATGCCGCCGTAGCTGGTCAGGCGCACCTTGTAATAGCCGGCCTGGCCGACCTCGCCGTCATGCGTGTAGGTTGAGGCGTAGGCCTTGTGGTCAAACTGCTTGGCGTTGGCGGTATCGAAATCGCCGCCCGGGCCGATGCTGCCGGTGACCGGCAGGATCGAGACCTGGCCGCCCTGCTCCCAGCAACCGGCGCCGGACAGGAACGAATGGCCGAAGCCGCGGATCTTCTCGTCGTCGTAGCGCCAGCCCGAGTAGTGGCTGCCGATCGGGCTGACCTGGATGAGGCCGAACGGTGCGGAGGCGCCAGGGAAGGTGTTGCCGTCATCCTTGCTGCCGATGAAGGTGTTGACCTCGCGCTCCAGCGCGGCCGGCGCGGCCTGCAGCCAGGGCGTGACGGCCAGTGCCAGCAGGCAGGCGACGCGGGCCAGCGGGCGGTGGGACAGGGCCGGCGAGCGGCGGGCAGACAGACGGCGGGACAACCTGGTCACGGACAGGACTCCTTGGCGGCAGGGCGGCAGCGAAGCGCCAGCCGCGGTGGCCGAACGCTTCGTTTCCATCGGTACAAATCCGCACCCCGGCGGATTTAGATCGATTGAAGTAAAGCAGGGAGCGCCCATCCATGCATTCTGCGCCGCAGCAAAGAGGGGGTTTTCTCTTTGCAGGGCTTGCAGCCCTGCACCTGCTGCGAGCCAACGCAACGTCAGCGTCAAAAGCTTTCCTGGGGATGGCGGGGTGGGTCCGGTTGAGGGGGACGGCGTAAATACGTCCCTGTAGCCTCGGTCGCGCCATCCATGGCGCTCACGCCCCCTCAACCGGACCCACCCCGCCTTCGACAGTTCTCCGCGATCTGCCAGGGCTCGGGGTCGGATCCCGTTGCTACGCAACGGGTTCTGACCCCAGATGAATTTCGATATCTGATAGTTCTCGACGACGAATGATGTCGATGTTCCAACCGTCACCAGGAAACTGTCGCGGGTGGGACGGTGTGGGCTGGCAGGCCCGCAGGCGCCATGGGCCGAGGCCTGCCTCGGGCGGGTTGGGCCGGACGCCCTACCCCGGTCTTGCCGCGCGCGCAGGACAGCGCGCGCGCGCGGGGCGCCTACGAGCCCCCCGGGCCGGGGTTGCGGCGCGTG
>NZ_QETL01000107.1:0-12754 GCF_003105135.1 Stenotrophomonas sp. SPM
GGCCCAGCAGCTGCCCACCGTGGATCTCACCGCACCTGCGGTGGCGACGACCGCCTCCGCCGTCAGCACGCAGGCCGCACCGCCGGCCGCCCAGAGCACGGTCGCCCCGGTGCCGACCGGCAACGGCGCGACCGTGCGCCACCTGTTACAGCTGCAGGCCTCGGGCACCCAGGCCGGCGCCCGCCTGCCGATCCTCGGCGACCAGGCCACGGCCAGCTACGCGCGCTACCTGAAGAGCTTCGAGCACGAGATTCCGGAGTTCTTCGAAACCGACGTCACGCCCGCTTCCGGCGCGTCCGGCTCCGGCCGCTGAGGATGCGACGATGAGCCGTGCGCCGCGCACCCTTGCCTTCCACCAACGCGGTGGCATGTCGGTCACCATGATGCTGGTGCTGGTCTCGCTGGTGACGATGCTCGGCCTGGTGGAAGTGGGCTACCTGCTCTGGGCCAAGCGCGATGCGCAGAAGGTGGCCGACCTGGCCGCGCTGGCCGGCGCGCAGCGCCTGGACCTGTGTACGTCGGGCAACAGCGACAATGCTGCCGCCCGCCACAACGCACTGCAGGAAAATGGATTTGGCGGCCAGCTGGAGGTGAGCTGCGGCAACTGGAACGCCAACCACGCCAGTGCCGATCACTTCCTCGCCGCCGTCAGCGCGGATAATCCGCGCAATGCGGTGAAGGTCGTGGCGCATCGCAGCGTGCTGCCATTCTTAGGCATCAATGCGCAGCTGCCGACGGTCAGGGCCCAAGCCGTGGCCAAGCGCACCGCGCCGTCCGCGGCGTTCAGCGTGGGCTCGCAGCTGCTGCGCACCAATGGCAACTCGCCGCTGATGTCCACCCTGCGCCTGGTCGGCCTGGATGTAAGCAACGCCACCGTGCTGTCCTACGACGGCCTGGCCCAGGCCAGCGTGACCCCGTCGGGCCTGCTGAAGGCGCTGGGTATCCCGGTGGAGGCCAACCTGAGTGTGGCCGATTTCAACCGGCTGCTGTCGGTCAACAGGATCTCGCTGGCGCAGCTGGTCGATGCCACCGCCGTCGTGCTCGGGCGGGACAGCGTAGCCGCCGCGCAGCTGCGTGCGCTGGGCAGCCTGGTGTCGACCGGCCTGGACATCAACCAGGCCAACATCACCCTTGGCAGCCAGACAGGCGGTGGCGGCCTGTTCGCCGAAGTGATCGCTCCGGATGGAACCATCGGCAGCGCGCTGGAATCGAAGATCAACGTGCTGGACCTGCTCAATACCGGCATTTCCATCGCCAATGACAACAATGGCCTGCAGGTTCGCGGCCTTAACCTGCTCGGCATCGAAGCCAAGGCCGGCGTGATCGAGCCGCCGTCCATCGCCATCGGCGGCATCGGTGCGCGCGCCTACAACGCGCAGGTACGGTTGATGGTGGACGTCGACAGCAACCGCGTGCCCGCCATCGGCGCACTGCTTTCGCTGCTGGGTACGCGCCTGCACCTGCCGCTGCACATCGATGTCACCAATGCGATGGGCACGCTGACCTCGATCCAGTGCGGGGCCACACCGCCCACTGCCACGGTCAAAGTGGATTCGTCGGTGCTGCGGGCGTGCGTCGGCACCGTCAATACCGCCGATGTGTTTTCGAAGAACAACGTCTGCGACGCAACGCTGCAGAACGCCCAGCTGCTGACCCTGCTCGGCCAGCCGCTGATCAACAACAAGATTACCCTGCCCGCGTTGACCGACAGCCAGAGCCTGACCCTGGCTGCGGGACAGACCGGCTCCACCCGCATCAACCCGCTGGCGCTGGGTGATACGGTGTCAGGGCTGGTCAATGAGCTGCTACGCGTACTGTCCGGCATGCTGAGCGGGCCGGCAGGCGATCCCAAGCAGGCCGCCACTGCCCTGGCCGACCGCTACCTGACCGCCGCGCACGCCCCCGGTGCCCGCTACAACGTCGACGATGTCATTCCGCTGCTGATCAACGGAAACCCTTCCATTGAACTGAAGGGACTGGGAGAGTGGGCCGCGCCGAACGGCGTGCCTTACGCCTGCGGCCTGCTCCTGCTGGGCACCTGCTACGAGCCGGGCTCGGTCTGGGCGGCGTACCGGGTCACCGTCACCGGCCAGGGCCTGGGTGCCCTGGACGGACTGATCGGCGGTCTCACCGGGCAGCTGCTGGTGCGGCGCTGCGACAGCCTGCTGGGCAACCTGCTCAACTACAACAACTGCGTGCGTGACAACCTGGCGTCCTACATCCAGACCATGCCCGGCGGGTTCAATGACCCCAGTGCCGGTGGCGGCATCACCGCCCCCGGTAACAACGTCAGCTGCTCGGGCCTGCTGTGCACGGTGCTCACGCCGATCCTGGAGATCCTCAAGCCAGTGCTCAACAGCGTCGGCAAACTGCTGACCGACCTGCTGGCCAATCTGCTGGGCCTGGAACTGGGCCGGACCGACGTCAGCATGCAGTCGATCCAGTGCAATGCCGCCCAGCTGGTGTATTGAGTGCCGTCCAGTGCGGTTGGCGTCTGCTGCACCCATGCTAGACTCGCGGCGGGGAACCACATTCATTTCAACCACACTTCATTCGTGGATGGTCTAGACATGCGAGAAACTTCAGGGGGCACCGTCTTCGCCCGGTATCCGCGCGGCGCGGCACTGCTGGCCATGGCCATGATCCTGGTGGCACCGTCGGCACTGGCAGCACGCGGCGATCGCGAAGCGGCGGCCGAACCGGTCCGCAGCGGGCCGGTGGTGCGCAATACGGTGGACGAGCTCAAGCAGTTGATGGATGGCAACCAGCTCACCGAGCTGCGTACCACCTACAACGGCAACTACGGCGCCAGCCTGCTGTTCAACGCCAGCACCCTGACCTACTACGTGGCGCTGTTCCAGGAAAAGAACTTCTGGCGCGTCATCAAGACCGATGCCGTCGACAACGCCGAGCGCGTCTACCGCACCTTCGTGCAGCAGACCGAGCAGCTGGCCCAGGTCTACATCGACACCACCCGCCTGGAAGCAGGCAAGCGCTACACCGAGCGCCTGGTGTCGTACAACGAAGAGCGCCTGCGCACCCTGCAGCAGGAAATGGAGCAGCAGCAGGCACAGTCGGCCCAGGTCAGCGCGTCCCTGCAGCAGGCGCAGCAGCAGGCGGTCAGCCTGAGCACCGATGTGCAGAGCACCAACAACCAGCTGGACGCCCTGCAGCGCCGCATCCAGATCCTGCAGGCCGAACAGGGCAATCCGGAGCTCAGCCTGCCGAAGGCGGAAGCTTCCGGTGCGCCGGCGGCGGCCAGCGACGGCAACTGAGGTCCTGGCACTGCACCACACGCGACGGCACCTTCGGGTGCCGTCGCTGTTTCAGGGGGATTGGCAGGCCAGGCGCAGGGCGTCATCCAGCTGACGCCGCTGCTGGTAGTCCAGCCGACGCGCACGCGCCATCTTCCGCGCCTGCTCGCGGCGCACCTGCTCGCAACCGGCTGGATCACGCGCGAGGGTGATCAGTGCGCCCTTGGCGCTACCACGGCGGCCACGCCGGACAGTGCCTGCCGCCCTGCCCGCCTGCGCTGGGCGCACGGGCTTCGACTCACCCTTGCCTCGTGCCTGCGCCGCCTCGGCCGGCACGTCCCAGCGCCATTCCGCCCGGCCCTGGCACGGCGTCTGCTGGTAGACCGGGTGCGGCCCGTCCACGCACTTGTAGACATGGGTCTGGGCCAGCGCGGTACCGGCCAGCAGCAAACCCATGATCGCCCCCGACAGCATCCTCTTCATGCGGCGTCCTCCCTGGCAGAGCGGGCATCGTGGCCAGCGTCGACCGCACGCCGCCAGAGCCAGACGCGTCGCCCCCACCTGCGACGGCCTGCCATCCATCGGACACAGGCGTGCAAGCCACGGGGGGGATCCTGCGCTGTACTGCCGGTACGCCGGCAGCGTCACCGCCGGTTGTCTTTCCCCTACCGCCAAAGGAACCCGCAATGAGCAACTTCGTAACCGTCAAAGATGGCGCCCGCATCTTCTACAAGGATTGGGGCACCGGCCAGCCGATCGTGTTCGCCCATGGCTGGCCGCTGTCGTCCGACGCGTGGGATCCGCAGATGCTGTTCATGGGCCAGAACGGCTACCGCGTCATCGCCCATGACCGCCGCAGCCACGGCCGCTCCAGCCAGACCTGGGACGGCAACAACATGGACACCTACGCCGACGACCTGGCCGCGGTGCTCGATGCCCTCGACCTGAAGGACGCGATCCTGGTCGGCCACTCCACCGGTGGTGGCGAAGTGGCCCACTACATCGGCCGCCATGGCAGCAAGCGCGTGGCCAAGGTGGTGCTGGTCGGCGCCGTGCCGCCGCTGATGCTGAAGACCGAGGCCAACCCGGCCGGCACCCCGCTGGAAGTGTTCGATGGAATCCGCAAGGGCACCGGCGGTGATCGCTCGCAGTTCTTCAAGGACCTGACCGCACCGTTCTTCGGCGCCAACCGTGATGGCAACAGCGTCACCCAGGGCATGCGCGATTCGTTCTGGCTGCAGGGCATGCTGGGCGGCGTCAAGGGCCAGTACGACTGCGTGCACGAGTTCTCGGAAGTGGACTACACCGAAGACCTGAAGAAGATCGACGTGCCAGCCCTGGTCGTGCATGGCGATGACGACCAGATCGTGCCGTTCGATGCGTCGGCCAAGCTGTCCTCGCAGATCATCAAGGACGCCGAACTGAAGGTCTACGCCGGTGCCCCGCACGGCCTGACCATCACCCACGCCGACCAGTTCAACGCCGACCTGCTGGCGTTCGCACGCAAGTGATTTAAAACGACGGCGCCCCAAAGCGCCGCCGCCCCTCCGGTAGTGCCGGCCGCTGGCCGGCTCTACCCGGGATCCCGCTCAGAACGCGAAGCAGGAACAGCCCATCGCGCCCCAGAACGCGGTCAGATCGTCGGTCGGTGCCGCGTGCTGCGCGGCATGGCCGTGGGCGCCGTGGGTGCCGCAGGCCACACCGTGGTGGTGATGGTGCGCAGCAGCCAGGCCGGTGGCGGTGCCGCCAACGTGGTAACCACCGAACGTGTTCACCGGCGACCAGTCCGGCATCGCCGGCGGCAGCTGCGGTGCCAGGCCGGCATAGTCGCCATCGGCGTGCACGATGCGGCCACCGACCACGGTCAGCAGGCTGGTGATGTCGGCGATCTGCGCATCATCAACGCGGAAGAAATCGGACGACAGCACGATGAAGTCGGCCAGCTGGCCCTGCTTCAGCGTGCCCTTCACCGCTTCGTCGCCGGAGAACCACGCACTGCCCTGGGTCCACAGGCGCAGTGCCTGTTCGCGTTCCAGCAGGTTCTCGTCGCCATACAGGGCCAGGCCACCAACGGTGCGCCCGGTCACCAGCCACGACAGCGCCACCCACGGGTTGTAGCTGGCCACGCGGGTGGCATCGGTACCGGCGCCGACCGGCACGCCCTCGGCCAGCATGCGCTTGACCGGCGGCGTATGCCGCGCGGCCTGCACGCCATAGCGCTCGACGAAGGCTTCACCCTGGTAGGCCATGCGGTGCTGCACGGCGATGCCGCCGCCGAGTGCACGGATGCGCTCGATGTTGCGCGGGGTGATGGTTTCGGCGTGGTCGATGAACCAATGCAGGCCATCGAACGGCACCTCGCGGTTCACCTGCTCGTACACATCCAGGATGCGGGTGATGCTCTCGTCGTAGGTGGCGTGGATGCGGAACGGCCAACGCTTTTCCACCAGCAGCTTCACCACGTCGTGCAGCTCAGGCTCCAGCTCCGGCGGCAGTTCCGGCCGCGGCTCGTTGAACAGCTCGAAGTCGGCGGCGGAGAACACCAGCATTTCGCCGGCGCCGTTGTGGCGCAGCAGGTCGTCGCCCTGGCGCGGCTGCAGGATCTCGCTCCAGCCACGGAAATCGTTGACCTCGTTGCCCTTGTTCTGGGTGAACAGGTTGTAGGCGATGCGCACGGTCAGCTGCTCGTCGCGGTGTAGCTGCTCGATGACCTGGTAGTCCTCCGGGTAGTTCTGGAAGCCGCCACCGGCATCGATCACCGAAGTGATGCCCAAGCGGTTCAACTCACGCATGAAGTGACGCGTGGAATTGGCCTGGTACTCGATCGGCAGGCGCGGGCCCTTGGCCAGCGTCGCGTACAGGATCAGCGCGTTGGGCTTGGCCAGCAGCAGGCCGGTCGGGTTGCCCAGCGAGTCGCGCACGATCTGCCCGCCGGGCGGATCCGGCGTTTCCTTGGTGTAGCCACAGGCCCGCAGCGCGGCGCGGTTCAGCAGCGCCCGGTCGTACAGGTGCAGCAGGAACACCGGTGTGTCCGGCGCGATGTCGTTGAGCTCCTGCAGGGTGGGCAGGCGCTTTTCGGTGAACTGCGTTGCGGTGAAGCCACCGACCACGCGCACCCACTGCGGTGCCGGGGTACGGTCGACCTGCGCCTTCAGCATGGCCATCGCATCGGCCAGCGAGCGCAGGCCATCCCAGCGCAGTTCCAGGTTGTAGTTCAGGCCACCACGGATCAGGTGGGTGTGGCTGTCGTTGAGGCCGGGCACGATGCGGCGGCCCTGTGCGTCGATGATGGTGGCCTCGTTGCCCCATTCGCGCATGATCTGCTCGTCGCTGCCGACCGCGGCGATGCGGCCGTTCTGCACGGCCAGTGCCTGCGCGTGTGGCTGCTGCGGATCAAGGGTGGTGACGCGGGCGTTTCTGATGACCAGCGTGCTCATGCGACGCTCCTTCGGAAGGGTTTCGATGGCCGCGGCGGCACCGCCGGCCAGCCCCAGCGCCATCGCGGCGCCGCTGGCCAGCACGACGTTGCGTCGGCCGTGGTCGAGAGGGGAGGAACTCATGCGATGTCTCCAGGCAGGGCCAGGCCATCCAGCGCCCAGGCGCCTGGCCCGGCCAGGGCGATCGCCAGCAGGGCCAGCGTCCACATCAGCGGGTATTCGGTGCCACCGCGCATCCAGAACCAACCCTTGGGCAGGGCCAGCAGCGCGGTGAAGGCAATGAACGCGGCCGCGGCAAGTGCGGCAATGCGGGTCTGCCAGCCCAGCAGCACGGCCAGCCCGGATGCCACCTGCAACAGGGCCAGCAGCAGCGGCAGCGGCGCCACCGCCGGCAGGCCGAAGCCGCGCAGTTCACCGGCAAAGCCGGCCAGGCCCGGGCCGCCGAACCAGCCAAACAGCTTGCCCAGCGCGTGTGGCAGCAGGAAACCTCCCGCTGCCACGCGCAGGATCAGCAAGGCCAGGTCGAGGCCATGCCCGTTGCCCATGCTCAGTGGCCGCCTTCCTGCGCGCCGAACATGGTCTTGGCGTACTGGATGCCGATGCCGTAGCCGCCAGCGTGGTCGCGGGCGATGCCGGTGGTCAGGCCGTAGGTCTCGCCACGGGCCCAGTCGCGCTGCAGTTCCAGCAGGTACTGCACGCTGGTGATCGGGCGCGCACCGGCCTGCACCATGCGGGTGACCGCACGTTCGTGCGCCTCATCGCTGACATCGCCGCAGGCATCGGTGATCACATAGACCTCGAAGCCCTGTTCCAGCGCCGACAGGGTCGGGCCGACGATGCACACGCTCGTCCACAGGCCTGCCAGCACCAGGCGCTGCTTGCCGATGCGGTTGATCTCATCGATCACCGGCTGGTCTTCCCAGGTGTTCATCGAGGTGCGGTCGAACACGGTCTGGCCGGCGAAGATCTCCGGCAGTTCCGGGAACATCGGGCCAGAGAACGACTTCTCGGCAACGGTGGTCAGTACCACCGGCACGTTGAAGCCCTTGGCACCCTTGCTGATCAGCGAGACGTTGTTGCGCAGCGCGGAGATGTCGATGGTGTGGGTGGCAAATGCCATCTGCGACTGGAAGTCGATCAGCACCAGGGCGTGGTCGGTCGGGGAAAGCAGGCCCTTGGCAGGCGTGGCGGTAGCAGTGGTCATGGGTAAGTTCCAGTAGTGGGCGGGACAGCAGTTGAAGGAAGGGAAGACGGGAGGCGCAGGGCGGCATCACCGGCCAGGTACTGGCCCGGGCTGCAGCCGGTCTCGGCACGGAAACTGCGGACGAAATGGCTCTGGTCGAAGAAGCCCAGGTGCTGGGCCAGGCGGGACATCGGCTGGTCGCCGGCCGGCAGCAGTTGCCGCGCGCGTTCGATGCGGCGACGGCGCAGGTAGCGCAGCGGGCTGGCACCGGTGCCGGTGCGGAACAGCCGCACGAGATGGAAACGGCTCACGCAGGCCACCTCGGCCAGCTCCGTCACCCGCAGCGGCTGCGACAGATGCGCATCGATATAGTGCAATGCGCGCTGCAGTGCGGCAGCCTGGTGTGGCGCCAACGCGGTGGCTGGGGCGACGGGCGGTGAAGCTTCGGCCATGACAGAGCACCGCGACGGGGTTCCCCATGGTGGGCCGCCAGGTGCCGATGCCCTACCCCCGTCCGTCGAGGCCACCGCTCACCCGTTCGGGGGAGGTCGACGTGCCAGCAGGCGTCGTCCGAACTGCCGTGCATCCAGCGAGTACGCGCCCGGACCGAGCAGCAGCAACGCCAGCGGCAGCGCCAGCAGCGGCACGGCCGCGCCCTGCAGCCACAATCCCACGCAGGCCAGCATCGCCGACAACGGGGTCAGCCACCCCAGTACCAGCAGCGCGACGCCAAGAGCGCATAGCACCACCAGGACGCCTGAATGCAGGCCCGGCGCACACAGGGCAGCGGCCAGGCACAGCCGCAGCCAGAGCAGGCCCAGGCCGGGCCCACGATCGGGAAACATCACGAACAGACGCTGCATCCTCGGCCTCCACCCCTCCATTGCCGGCGTGATAGCCGATCCCGCCGCCACCGCGCCTACCCCGTTCGGGTCACCCTCGGCTGCCCCGCACCTGCCAGAATGCTGCCCATGCGTGGCCGCCCCTTTCCCTTGCTGCGTCGCCTGCCGGCGCTGCTGTCGTGCCTGCTGCTGATCGCCCTGCCCGCCTTCGCCGAGCAGCGGCCGGTCGTGGCCGATGGCATGCCCGGCTACCAGCACACCGCGTGGCGGGTCGGACAGGGCGCGCCCGGCGACATCTGGGACATCGCCCAGGACGCGCAGGGCATGCTGTGGCTGGCGACGGGCTCGGGCCTGTACCGCTTTGACGGCCGCCGTTTCGAACGCCAGGCCGCGCCGCCCGGCAGCACGTTTCCCTCGACCAACATGGTCACCCTGGCGCTCGATGCGGATGAAAGCGTGTGGATCGGCTATTTCCAGGCGGGCATCAGCCATTTCTCCGCCAGCCACCTGCGCAGCTTCGGCCGCGCAGAGGGTGTGCCGATCGGCGTGGTGCCACACTTCAGCCGTGATCGCGACGGTCGCCTGTGGGCGGCCATCAACGGTGGCCTGCGCTGGTTCGATGGGCAGCAGTGGCGCGCGTTGCCCACCGGCAACGGCGTGCCGGAGCGGCGCGTGCAGTGGCTGCTGCATGATCGCCAAGGCACGTTCTGGGTGCTGGCCGACCTGAAGATCTGGCGACGGCCCGCCGGTGCCAGCACTTTCGACGACACCGGCATCGCCGTCTCGCAGATGGCCTCGTTGGCCGAAAGTCCGCGCGGCGAAATCTGGCTGGCCGACCGCATTCGCGGCACCTCGCCGCTGGCCAACGCGCACGGCCTGCTGCCTGCGGCCGAGCGCGAGGCACGGCGCCTGCCCGAGCTGGTCGCCGCGCGCCTGCAGTTCGCCGCCGATGGCGCGCTGTGGGCCACGATGAGCCCGCATGGCGGCGTGGCAAGGGTCACCTTCGAGGGCGACCAGGCCACGCGCCTGGAGCGCTTCGATACGCCGCAGGGACTGACCGCGACCTCGGCGGTGCCGGTCCTGCTGGATCGCGAGGGAAATCTCTGGGTCGGCACCAACCTCGGCCTCAACCGCTTCCGCGCGCGCAGCGTGCAGACCCTGGCGGCCGGCCCGACCGATCCCTATCGTTCGCTGGTACGCGCCAGCGACGGTCGCGTGTATGGCTATGGCGAGGACCTGAGACCCTACGACCTGCGCCGCAGATTGGTGGGCGAAAACGCCGCACAGCTGCAGGATGCCGCACGCCAGGCGCCGACACCGTTGTGGCAGTTCGACTGGATCAATCTGGTCCGCACCGTCGGCGGCCACGCCACACGCATTCCACTCCCGGCCCCGTACACCGGTCAGTCCCTGCAGGCGCTGCTGTTCCACAACGACGATGACGCCTGGATGTGTGTCGGCGAGCGCGGCGTTCTGCGCTACCAGCACGCGCGGTGGTACCGCCAGCCGCGGCTGCCCGAACAGGCCTGTTCGTCGATGGCGATGGCCAGCGATGGCGCCGTGCTGCTGGGCTATGCCGATGGTCGGCTGCGACGCATGGATGACCGCGGCGTGGCGACCTTCGATACCCGCCAAGGGCTGGCCGTCGGACCGGTGACGGCCCTGCTGCAGGACCAGGACATGCTGCTGGTGGCCGGCGAAGCCGGGCTGGCCGCGCGAATCGGCGACGGCCACTTCAGCGAGGTGCGCACCGACATGGCGGGCGTGCTGGAAGGCATCACCGGCATGGTCGCCGACGCACACGGGCGGCTCTGGCTCAATGGCAGCCGCGGGCTGGTGCGGCTGGACCGCACTGCCCTGCGTACCGCCGTGCTCACCCATCAACCGGTGGCACCGCGCCTGTTCGATGCCGTCGACGGCATGCCCGGCATCGCCCTGCAGAGCGGCCCTATTCCCACCGCCGCACTGGCCGCCGACGGCCTGCTGTGGCTGGCCACCAACCAGGGTCTGGCGTGGCTGGATACCAACGCTGCGCACACCGACACCCAGGCACCGGGCGTGCGCATCGGTGATGTGCTGTACGGCGCCACCCAGGCACCGCTGCAGGAAGGGCTGCGCCTGCCGGCCGGCACCACCCAGCTGCAGATCGACTACGTGGCGCTGTCACTGGCCCGGCCGGAACGCAACCGTTACCGCTATCGGCTGTCCGGCGTGGACGAGGGCTGGCAGGATGCCGGCAGCAGCACGCGCGCCTACTACACCAACCTCGCCCCGGGCACCTATCGCTTCGACGTGGAAGCAGCCAACGAGGACGGCATCTGGAGCACAGCGCCGGCCAGCCGCAGCTTCAGCATCGCCTCCACCTTCGTGCAGACGATCTGGTTCAAGCTGCTGTGCGCGGCGCTGGTGCTGGTGGCGCTGATGGTGGCCGTGCGCATCCGCAGCGGCCAGCTGGCCGCACTGTTCCGCGCGCGCCTGCAGGAACGCCATGGCGAGCGCGAGCGCATTGCCCGCGATCTGCACGACACCCTGCTGCAGGGCAGCCAGGGACTGATCCTGCGCCTGCATGCGATCAGCCAGTCGGCGCAGACGCCGGACAACGTGCGCACCCAGCTGGAATCGGCGATGCAGCTGGCCGAACGCAACCTCGCCGAGGGCCGCGAGCGGGTCAATGCGCTGCGCGATGGTCCCTTCGCCGGCCGCGACCTGGCCACCGCCCTGGCCGACGTGCATGCCGAGTACGCCGGTCAGGGGACCAACCCGCTGCGCCTGACCGTCGAAGGCACGCCACCGCCACTGCGGCCCGATGCCGTGGAGGAAGTGTTCCTGATCGGCCGCGAAGCGATCCGCAATGCCCTGCGCCACGCCCAGGCCAGCGCCATCGAAGTGGAGCTGTCCTACGGCAGCCGATGCTTCCTGCTGCATGTGCGCGACGACGGCGTCGGCATTGCCGACGACGATGCCGGCCATGGCCACTGGGGCCTGCAGGGGATGCGCGAACGCACGCAGCGGCTGGGCGCGGAACTGCAGCTGTGGACCCGCCCGGGGCTGGGCACCGAAGTCGCGCTGGCGGTTCCCGCACGGCGCCTGTATCACCGCCGGCCGCCACGTTGGCGCTGGCCCTGGAGTGCAAAGCACCATGACTGAGTCTTCTACCCCGATCGGCGTGCTGGTGGTCGACGACCATCCCCTGCTGCGCGACGGCCTGGCCGCCCTGCTCGGCGCGCAACAGGACCTGCGCCTGCTGGGTGAAGCCGCCGATGGCGAAGAAGCCATCGCGCGCTACCAGGAACTGCAGCCGGACGTGGTGCTGATGGACCTGCAGATGCCGCGCCTGGATGGCGTGGAAGCGATCGTGCGGATCCGTGCGCTGGATCCACGCGCGCGCATCATCGTGCTGACCACCTACCGTGGCGACGTGCGTGCGGTACGTGCGCTGCAGGCCGGCGCCAGCGCCTACCTGCTGAAGGACATGCTGCGCCACGAACTGGTGGACACGATCCGCACGGTGGCCGGCGGCCGCCGCGCCGCGATCCCACCGGCGGTGGCCGCGAGCATCGCCGCCCACGTGGTGGAAGACCGGCTGTCGCCGCGCGAGACGGAAGTGCTGCGGCACGTTGCTGGTGGCCTGTCGAACAAACGCATCGGTGAGCGGATGCAGATTTCCGAGCAGACGGTGAAGGCACACATGAAGAGCCTGATGGACAAGCTGGGCGTGGGTGACCGTACCCATGCCGTGACGCAGGCGCTGCGACGCGGGATCATCAGCCTGGATGACAGCGGTCACGACTAAGGGTGGGGTTTTCTGCAGGGCTTGCAGCCCTGCACCTGCAGAAGCAACGTCAACGTCACCGTCAACGTCAAAAGCCTGCATTCCGTGGGATGGCGGGGCGGTGTGGGTGGTCAGGACACGCCGTGAACCCGTCCATGGGGGCTCGATGGCGCCATCCATGGCGCCAACGGTCCCGGGCAGCCCTGCCAACCCGTCCCTCCCAGCCTCCCCGCGGCGGAAGGGTGAGCAAAGGCAGAAGCAGTAGC
>NZ_QETL01000108.1:0-12514 GCF_003105135.1 Stenotrophomonas sp. SPM
ACCCCGGCCCGCCAACCCACGGAAACCCGGCTTTTGACGTTGGACGTTGCCGTTGCCGTCAGCGGGTGCCGGGCCGCAGGCCCGGCCGAACCCCTCAATTACGCTGGAACAGCGCCTTCACGTCATTCCGGAACGCCGCCTGGCTGTCCGCCCGGCTGTAGAACATATGCCCACCCGGATAGCTGCGCACCTGCACCCGGTCCGGGTTGCTGCCCATCGTCGGCATCTGGTCCACCGTCAGGATCGACCCCATGAACGGGCACGACAGGTCGTTCCAACCATGCACGATCAGCACCTGCAGGTGCGGGTCGATCGCCACCGCCTGGCGCAGCTGGGTCACCGCCCCCTGGCGCAGCTCGCCACCGCGGTCCCACAGCCGGTTCACGTCGTAGTTCAGCGCCTGGTAGCGCGCATCGACCTTCCATCCGACCACGCGGGTCACGAAGTCGACCATTGCCGTGGTCGTCGGCGCGATGATGCTGTCCAGCAGCGGATCGTTGGCGCGCTGTTCCGGATCGTTCGGGAACGGATCGAACGCGGTCACGTTGGAATCGTAGCGGCTGCCCAGCGTGCCCTTGTCGCGGAACACCTCGCGCAGATAGGCCTGGGTTTCCAGGCGGCCACCGGCGCGGCGCACGAACTGCGGGTCCAGCCCGGTCAGCTCGGTCACCCGGCGCAGCATCGCCTCGGTCGCCTGCGGATCGCTGCGGCCCTTCATCAGCGCGGTGGCGTAGTCACCACGGGTGTATTCGACCACTTCGCGCATCGCCGCATCGGTCAGCTTGCCCTGCCGCTCCAGGTGCGCCGCCGCGATCGACGGCAGCGTCTGCATCCACGCCATCGGTGAGACGTCGGCGTTGTCTTCCAGGGTCGGGCTCAGGTACGGCGACACCAGCACCAGGCCGTTCATTGCCACGCCCAGGCGCGTCTGCAGGTAGTGGGTGATGCGCGGGCCGCGGTAGCCGCCGTAGCTCTCGCCGGTCAGGTACTTGCGCGCGCCCATGCGCTGGTTGCGCAGCAGCCAGTCGTAGATCGAGCGCGACAGGTACTCGATGTCGGCGCTGGGGTTGTACAGCTGCTTCTTCGCCTCGTCATCGCCGATGCGCGCGCGGCTGAAGCCGGTGCCGACCGGATCGATGAACACCAGGTCGGTGAAGTCCAGCCAGGTGCCGGGGTTGTCGTGCAGGGTGGCCGGTGCCGAGGCGCTGTCACCTTCCGAACCGAAAGTGACCACCTTGGGCCCGATCGCGCCCATGTTGAGGTAGACCGACGATGCGCCGGGGCCGCCATTGAGGGCGAAGGTCACCGGCCGGTCCTTGCCGGGCATGGTGTAGGCGGTGAACACCACATCGGCGATCACCTTGCCCTTGTCATCGCGCACCGGCAGGGTGCCGACCGTGGCGGTGTAGTCGAGGGTGCGGCCGGCCAGGCGGATGCTCTGGCGGACGGAGGCATCTGCCGGCAGCGCGGGCGCTTCTGTCGGGTCGTCCTTGGCGTCGGACTTGGTTTCGGCGGCCGACGCAGTGACGACGCAGGCGGGGGCAACGAGCAGGCCGACGCAGAGCGTGGCGATGTGCAGCAGGGACTTCATGGCACCAGGACGGTAGCGGAAGAGGGCCCTGATGCTAGGCCGCTGCCGCGCGTGCCGGATGTGTCCAAAGGCATGGCCGCGGCGGATGGCGGGTTGCAGCCAGATTCGGTCAAGCGGGCAGGGCGCTGCGGTCGCTGTCGTCGGCCAGCAGGCCGTACACCGCCGAATCGGACAGTTCGCCCTGGATGCGCCAGCGCTGCCGCAGCACGCCTTCCAGGTGGAAGCCGAGGCGGTCGAGCACCTGCGCGGACGGGCGGTTGCGCGGGTCGATCTCCGCTTCCACCCGGTGCAGGCCCAGTGTGTCGAATAGATAGGCCAGCAGCTGCTGCAGCGCCTCGTGCATGTAGCCCTGGCCCTGCTTGCCCGGGGCCAGCAGGTAGCCGATCTCGGCGCGGGCCGCGTCGCGGTCCAGGGCGAACACCACGCAGATGCCCAGCAGCGGGCCGTCCAGGGATTCGCGCACCGCCAGCTTGAGCTGGGTGCCGGTGGTGTGCGCGGCGAGGTCGTCGTCGATCTGCGCGCGGGCCTCGGTCGGCCGCGTCCACACCCGATGGTTCCAGAAGCGCATCACCTCCGGGTCGGACTGAAGGGCGAACAGGTCGGCCGCATCATCGCGGCGGATCGGGCTCAGGACCAGGCGCGCGCTGTGCAGCGGCAATCCCGGGAACAGAAGCGAGTGGCTGGCCAATACGAGGGTCCACGCAGAGAGACGCGCATTATGGCGCTGGGTTTGCCGATGGGGGTGTGATGTCTGTAGAGCCGAGCCGATGCTCGGCTGCCAGGACCGGCGCGAAATGCAGCCGAGCGTGGGCTCGGCTCTACAGAAGGGCTGCGAGCGTCAGGCTTCGAGCGAAGCCAGGTCGCCCTTGCTCTCCAGCCAGCCCTTGCGATCAGATGCACGCTTCTTGGCCAGCAGCATGTCCATCAACGAACGGGTCTGTTCGCCATCATCCACCGTCAGCTGCACCAGGCGGCGCGTATC
Source organism: Stenotrophomonas sp. SPM (assembly GCF_003105135.1). Taxonomy (NCBI): domain Bacteria; kingdom Pseudomonadati; phylum Pseudomonadota; class Gammaproteobacteria; order Lysobacterales; family Lysobacteraceae; genus Stenotrophomonas; species Stenotrophomonas sp. SPM. The sequence goes on from NZ_QETL01000108.1 coordinate 2,574, forward strand.
GGGGTGGATGGTCGATTCGCGCAGCTGCGGCGGATTCATTTCGCCCAGGCCCTTGAAGCGGGTGACGTTGACCGCGCCCTTGATCTTCTCGCGTTCGATCTTGTCCAGGATCGAGCGCTTCTCTTCCTCGTCCAGGGCGTAGAACACCTGCTTGCCCACGTCGACACGGAACAGCGGCGGCATCGCCACGAACACATGGCCGGCATCGACCAGCGCCGGGAAGTGCTTGAGGAACAGCGCGGTCAGCAGGGTGGCGATGTGCAGGCCGTCCGAGTCGGCGTCGGCGAGGATGACGACCTTGCCGTAACGCAGGCCGGCGATGTCTTCCTTGCCCGGGTCGCAGCCGATGGCCACGGCCAGGTTGTGCACTTCTTCCGAGGCCAGCACGCTGTTGGACGACACTTCCCAGGTGTTGAGGATCTTGCCGCGCAGCGGCAGGATCGCCTGGAAGTCCTTGTCGCGCGCCTGCTTGGCGCTGCCGCCTGCCGAGTCACCTTCCACCAGGAACAGCTCGGTGCGCGACAGGTCCTGGCTGATGCAGTCGGCCAGCTTGCCGGGCAGGGCCGGGCCCTGGGTGACCTTCTTGCGGACGACCAGCTTCTCGGTCTTCAGGCGCGCACTGGCGCGCTCGATGGCGATCTGCGCGATCTTCTCGCCCAGCTCCACGTTCTGGTTCAGCAGCAGGCTGAAGGCATCGTGGGCGGCGCCTTCGACGAAACCGGCGGCCTGGCGCGAGGACAGGCGTTCCTTGGTCTGGCCACTGAACTGCGGGTCGGTCATCTTCAGCGACAGCACAAACGACACGCGGTCCCACACGTCTTCCGGGGCCAGCTTGACGCCGCGCGGCAGCAGGTTGCGGAAGTCGCAAAACTCCCGCAGCGCTTCGGTCAGGCCGGTACGCAGGCCGTTGGCGTGGGTGCCGTGCTGGGCGGTGGGAATCAGGTTGACGTAGCTTTCCTGCACCAGCTCGCCTTCCGGCAGCCAGGCCACGGCCCAGTCAACGATCTCCGTGTCCTTCTTCAGATTGCCGACGAAAAGATCGGCCGGCAGCGATTCGCGATCGCCCAGCTCCATCTTCAGATAGTCGCGCAGGCCGTCTTCGTAGTACCAGGTGTCGACTTCGCCGGTGGCTTCGTCGGTCAGCTTCACGGTCAGGCCCGGGCACAGCACGGCCTTGGCGCGCAGCAGGTGCTTGAGCGCACGCACGGCGAACTTGGGCGTATCGAAGTACTTCGGGTCCGGCCAGAAGCGCAGGCGGGTACCGGTGTTCTTCTTGCCGACCGTGCCGACCACTTCCAGCGGCGAGGCGCGGTCGCCATCGCGGAAGGTGATGCGATGCTCGGCACCGTCGCGCTTGATGTGGATTTCCACCAGCGTGGACAGCGCGTTGACCACGCTGACGCCCACGCCGTGCAGGCCGCCGGAGAAGGTGTAGTTGTTGTTGTTGAACTTGCCGCCCGCATGCAGGCGGGTCAGGATCAGCTCGACGCCCGGGATCTTTTCTTCCGGATGGATGTCCACCGGCATGCCGCGACCGTCATCGCTGACCTCCACGCTGCCGTCCTTGTACAGGGTGATCTCGATCGAGCGGGCGTGGCCGGCGAGGGCCTCGTCCACCGAGTTGTCGATCACTTCCTGCGCCAGGTGGTTCGGGCGCGCGGTGTCGGTGTACATGCCAGGACGGCGCTTGACCGGGTCAAGGCCGGACAGGACTTCAATATCGGCGGCGTTATAGCGTGCGTTCATCTATCTTCAAAGCGCGGAGCGACGCGCAAGTGTGCGGCGTGGACGGGAATTTTGCACGCCTGCGGTTCAGCCTCGGCGCCGGGGAGGGGGTAAAATGACAGTCGCTGGAATCTGAACGCCGGCGCCCCCATGTACAAGCCATACGCGAGGAGGACTCCATGAAGAAGTTGCTGACCATTGCGATCCTGGCCGCTGCCGCCGTTGCAGTACCGCTGGTGATGGCGCAGAACGCAGGCCCGTCGGCCCCGCAGCAGGGTGACCAGGCGGACAAGACTGCGCAGTCCGAGGCGGATGCCAAGGCCAAGCGGCGCGCCCAGGCCAATGCCGAAATGAAGGCCAAGGGCCAGCCGGTCCCGCAGCAGGAAGAAGAGGAAGAGGCGCGGAAGAAGAAGTAAGGCGTCCGCCGCCGAGGCTTCTGCCGCAAGGCTCTGGCCCCTGAACGCCCCGCACTGCGGGGCGTTTTCTTTTAGTGGTGACGCCATCTGCCCCTTGGGTTGGCGGCCATCTATCTGTAAACTATGGCTTTCCGGGAGTAGTGCGTGTCCACCATTTGCGAATGGGCTGGACCGGCCATGCGTGGCCTCCAGCAATGTGGGTCGCAGGTGACGGTCGAATTGACCGGCACGGCCGCCCCGACCTCGCACGATGGTCCCCGTCCGGCGCCTGCCGCCGACCGGTCCCGCGCCTCCCTCGCTGCCCCAGCGAACCGGAAAACCCCCTTTCTGCTCCACGCCCGCCCCTCGGGCAGGCGTGGCGCTGCCGTTTTCCATTTCCAGACAGGATGCTTGCAGCCATGACTCCCTTGATTTTCGTAACCGGCGGCGTGGTGTCCTCGCTCGGCAAAGGTATTGCCGCTGCGTCACTGGCCGCCATCCTCGAAGCGCGTGGCCTGAAGGTCACGATGATGAAGCTCGACCCGTACATCAACGTCGACCCGGGCACCATGAGCCCGTTCCAGCACGGTGAGGTCTACGTCACCGATGACGGCGCCGAGACCGACCTCGACCTGGGCCACTACGAGCGCTTCGTGCGTACCCGCCTGAGCCGCAAGAACTCGGTCACCACCGGCCGCATCTACGAGAACGTCATCCGCAAGGAGCGCCGCGGCGACTATCTGGGCGCGACCGTGCAGGTCATCCCGCACATCACCGATGAAATCCGCCGCTGCATCGACGAGGCCACCGAAGGCTACGACGTGGCCCTGGTCGAGATCGGCGGCACCGTCGGTGACATCGAGTCGCTGCCGTTCCTGGAAGCGATCCGCCAGGTGCGCACCGAGCGCGGCCCGGAGAAGGCGCTGTTCATGCACCTCACCCTGGTGCCGTACATAGGCGCCGCCGGTGAGCTGAAGACCAAGCCGACCCAGCACTCGGTAAAGGAGCTGCGGTCGATCGGCATCCAGCCGGACGTGCTGCTGTGCCGTTCCGAGCAGGCCGTGCCGGATTCGGAGCGCCGCAAGATCGCCCAGTTCACCAACGTCTCCGAGCGCGCCGTCATCAGCGTGCCCGACGTGGACGTGCTGTACCGCATTCCGTCGGGCCTGCACGCACAGGGCCTGGACGAGATCGTGGTCAACCAGCTGAAGCTGGCCGACAAGGTCGGCCCGGTCGACCTGTCGATGTGGGAGGACGCGGTCGACGCGACCCTGCATCCGCTGGATGAAGTGACCATCGCCGTGGTCGGCAAGTACGTCGACCATCAGGACGCCTACAAGTCGGTCGGCGAAGCCCTCAAGCACGGCGGCCTGCGCCAGCGCACCAAGGTCAACCTGAAGTGGCTGGAAGCGCAGGACCTGGAAGGCACCGACATGGCCGCGCTGGCCGATGTCGACGGCATCCTGGTGCCGGGCGGCTTCGGTGACCGTGGTTTCGAGGGGAAGGTGCTGACTTCGCAGTTCGCCCGCCAGAACAGCGTGCCGTACTTCGGCATCTGCTACGGCATGCAGGCGGCCGTGGTCGACTACGCGCGCCACGTGCTGGGCCTGGAAAACGCCAACAGCACCGAGAACGATCGCCAGTCGCCGGACCCGGTGATCGGCCTGATCACCGAATGGCGCACCGCCACCGGCGATGTCGAGAAGCGCGACGACAAGAGTGACCTCGGCGGCACCATGCGCCTGGGCCTGCAGGAACAGCGCCTGAAGCCAGGCACGCTGGCTCGCGAGCTGTATGGCAAGGACGTGGTCTCCGAGCGTCACCGCCATCGCTACGAGTTCAACAACCGCTACCGCACCCAGCTGGAAGATGCCGGCTTGGTGATCTCCGGCAAGTCGATGGACGACACCCTGGTGGAAGTGGTCGAGCTGCCGCGTGACGCGCACCCGTGGTTCCTGGCCTGCCAGGCGCATCCGGAATTCCTGTCCACGCCGCGCGATGGCCACCCGCTGTTCATCGGTTTCATCCGTGCCGCGCGTGAGCGCAAGGCTGGCGGCGCACTGCTGGCCGAAGCCCGCGCCTGACTTGTGAAGGGGGGCTTCGGCCCCCATCCTGCATGCTTCAACCCCAGCACGCCGGTCCTGCCGGCGTAGCGGACAACAAGGAAACGCCATGAAACTGTGTGGATTCGAGGTCGGGCTGGACCAGCCCCTGTTCCTGATCGCCGGCCCCTGCGTGATCGAGTCGATGCAGCTGCAGCTCGATACCGCCGGCAAGCTGAAGGAGATCACCGATCGCCTCGGCGTCAACTTCATCTTCAAGTCGAGCTTCGACAAGGCCAACCGTACCTCGGGCACCGCCTTCCGCGGCCCGGGCATGGAAGAGGGCCTGAAAGTGCTGGCCGAAGTGAAGAAGCAGATCGGCGTGCCGGTGCTGACCGACGTGCACGAATACACCCCGATGGACGAAGTGGCCTCGGTGGTGGACGTGCTGCAGACCCCGGCGTTCCTGGTCCGCCAGACCGATTTCATCCGCAAGGTGTGCGGGGCCGGCAAGCCGGTCAACATCAAGAAGGGCCAGTTCCTGGCGCCGTGGGACATGAAGCCGGTCGTCGAGAAGGCCAAGTCCACCGGCAACGAGCAGATCATGGTCTGCGAGCGTGGCGCCAGCTTCGGCTACAACAATCTGGTCAGCGACATGCGTTCGCTGGCGGTGATGCGTGACACCGGCTGCCCGGTGGTGTTCGATGCCACCCATTCGGTGCAGCTGCCGGGCGGGCAGGGCACCAGTTCCGGTGGCCAGCGCGAACACGTGCCGGTGCTGGCACGCGCGGCGGTGGCAGTGGGCATCTCCGGCCTGTTCGCCGAGACCCATCCGGATCCGTCCAAGGCACTGTCCGATGGCCCCAACGCGTGGCCGCTGGACCAGATGGAAGCACTGCTCGAGACCCTGATGGAGCTCGACGCGGTGACCAAGAAGCACGGTTTCTCGCGCTTCGCGTGAGTCTCGACCCGTGGGCGGCGCTGGAAGCCCAGCGTCGCCGGCGCTCCTGGCGGCAGTGGCCGTGGGGGCTCATCGCGCTCGGCATGGCGTTGCTGTCGCTGTCCGGTGCCTTCTTCATCTTCATGCTGGTGGGCGCAGCCATGCGTCCGCCCGGTGATGGCGCGGACGTCGATCTGAAGCCCTATGTGATCGTGCTGGCGCTCGCCGAACTGGTCACGGTCAGCGCGGGTGTCATCGCATCGGTGCTGGCCTGGCGCTTGAACCGCGGCAAGGTCACCGCTGCGCTGGCACTGGTTCTGCTGTCGCTGTGGGTCGGCACGCTGTTGCACGACCTGTTCTGATGAATACGGGCGAAGCGCGCCCCGGTGGCTGGCCCTGGGGGCTGATCGCGCTGTTGCTGGCGCTGCTCGCCTGGGCTGGGCTGTTCGGTGCCGGGCTGGCATTCGCCGCCAGCATGGGCTCGCCCGGTGATGGCAATCATGGCATGCAGGCCATGCAGTACTGGATTCTGGCCGCTCTTCTTGTGCTCGGCGGTTCCCTGATCGGTTCAGTCGCTGCCGCCGTGCTGGCCTGGCGTCGGCGGCGCGGACCGGTCTGCGCGACCGTCGCAATGGTGCTGCTGACACTGCTGGTCTCGCTGCTGCTGATCGTGGCGGGGGCCACCCAGGGGCCAGCGCTGGCCGCTGCCGAACACACCATTTGGCAAGCGGCGGGCAGCCGGGGATAATCACGCGGCATTTCACATTTGTCGCATTCCCTCTTCCAGACAGGTAACCGGTCCGCTCATGAGTACGATCCGCAGCATCCACGCCCGTGAAATCCTCGACAGCCGTGGCAACCCCACGCTGGAAGCCGAAGTCATCCTGGAGGACGGTTCGTTCGGTCGCGCCGCGGTTCCCTCCGGCGCCTCGACCGGCACCAAGGAAGCGGTCGAGCTGCGTGACGGCGACAAGACCCGTTACCTGGGCAAGGGCGTGCGCAAGGCCGTCGAGAACGTCAACGGCGCCATTGCCAACGCACTGAAGGGCTTCGAAGCCGTCGACCAGGCTGGCCTGGATCGTCGCCTGATCGATCTGGACGGCACCGAGAACAAGGGCCGCCTGGGCGCCAATGCGCTGCTGGCCGTGTCGATGGCTGCCGCACATGCCGCCGCTGCTTCCAGCAAGCAGGCCCTGTGGCAGTACCTGGCCGCCAAGACCGGTGCGGCCCCGTCGCTGCCGGTGCCGATGATGAACATCATCAACGGCGGCGCCCACGCCGACAACAACGTCGACTTCCAGGAATTCATGGTGCTGCCGGTGGGCTTCACCTCGTTCTCCGAAGCCCTGCGCGCCGGCACCGAAATCTTCCATTCGCTGAAGTCCGTGCTGAAGAGCCACGGCCTGAGCACCGCCGTGGGCGACGAAGGCGGCTTCGCGCCGGACTTCCGCAGCAACGTCGAAGCGCTGGACACCATCCTCGAAGCCATCGGCAAGGCCGGCTATACCGCCGGTGAAGACGTGCTGCTGGGCCTGGACGTGGCCTCCAGCGAGTTCTTCGAGAACGGCAAGTACAACCTGGTGGGCGAGAACAAGCGCCTGACCTCCGAGCAGTTCGTCGACTTCCTGGCCGACTGGGCCGCGCAGTACCCGATCATCACGATCGAAGACGGCCTGGCCGAGAACGACTGGGCCGGCTGGAAGCTGCTGACCGACCGCATCGGCAAGAAGGTGCAGCTGGTGGGCGACGATCTGTTCGTCACCAACCCGAAGATCTTCCAGGAAGGCATCGACTCGGGCACCGCCAACGCGATCCTGATCAAGGTCAACCAGATCGGCACCCTGAGCGAAACCCTGGAAGCGATCGCCATGGCCGATCGTGCCGGCTACGCCGCCGTGGTCTCGCACCGTTCGGGCGAAACCGAAGACACCACCATCGCCGACATCTCGGTAGCCACCACCGCCACCCAGATCAAGACCGGCTCGCTGTGCCGCAGCGATCGCGTGGCCAAGTACAACCAGCTGCTGCGCATCGAGGAAGCCCTCGGCGCCAGCGCGCGTTACGCCGGTCGTGACGCGTTCGTGTCGCTGAAGCGCTGAGCCCATGCGCGACTGGCGCTGGCTGCTGTTGCTGCTGGCCCTGCTGCTGGCATGGCTGCAGTACCGTTTCTGGTTCGGCCCGGGCAATTCGGGTGAAGTGATGATGCTCGAAGCCCAGGTCGCCAACCAAGAGCGGGACAATGAAGGTCTGCAGCAGCGCAACGATGCGCTGGCTGCTGAAGTGAAGGACCTCAAGGAAGGCCAGGCCGCCATCGAAGAACGCGCGCGCAGCGAGCTGGGCATGATCAAGCCCGGTGAGAAGTTCTACCGCGTGGTGGAGGATGCGCCGGTTCGCCCGGCGCAGGCTGCACCGGTTGCCGCGCAGGTCGGCGACCACCCGGCGGACGTGCCATGAGCGCGGCCATCTGGGCGGTCGTCCCGGCTGCCGGGCGCGGCACCCGTTTCGGCGCGCCGCTGCCCAAGCAGTACCTGCAGGCGGGCGGGCAGATCCTGCTCGCCCACACCCTGGATGCGCTGCTGGCGCACCCGGCGGTGGCCGGGGCGATGGTGGTCATCGGCAAGGACGATGCGGATTGGCCGGGCTGGACCGAGTGGTCCGGCAAGCCGGTGCTGACCTGCATCGGTGGTGCGACCCGCGCCGGCTCGGTGCTGGCCGGTCTGCAGGCGCTGCCGGACAGCGTGCGTGCCGACGAGTTCGTGCTGGTGCACGATGCCGCGCGGCCCAACCTGTCGCTGGCTGACCTCGGTCGCCTGCTGGAAGTGGGGCGTGCCGACCCGGTCGGCGCGATCCTTGCCGCGCCCGTGCGCGACACCCTCAAGCGTGCCGGCGACGATGGCGGCATCGATGGCACCGAGCCGCGCGAGCGTCTGTGGCGCGCGCTGACGCCGCAGCTGTTCCGTCGCCACCAGCTCATCCGCGCGCTGGCCGCTGCGGCCGCCAGCGGTGTCGACGTCACCGACGATGCCATGGCCATGGAGCGCCAGGGCCAGCGTCCGCTGCTGGTGGAAGGCAGCGAGGACAATTTCAAGGTCACCACGCCGGCCGACCTCGACCGTTTCGAATTCGTACTTTCCCGCCGCGCCGGCTGATCGCCCGCGCGGCCCTGCTGCAAGGGTTGCATCCATGAGCACTGCTCCGTTCCCGCCCGTCCGCATCGGCCAGGGCTACGACGTCCATGCCTTCGGTGAAGGCGACCACATCATGCTCGGCGGCATCCGCGTGGCGCACAGCTGCGGCGTGCTGGCCCACAGCGATGGCGACGTCATCCTGCACGCGCTGTGCGATGCCATGCTCGGTGCCATCGCGCTGGGCGACATCGGCCAGCACTTCCCGCCCAGCGACGACCGCTGGAAGGGCGCCGACAGCAGTGATTTCGTCCGCCATTGCGACAGCCTGCTGCGCGAACGCGGCTGGCGCGTCGGCAACACCGACATCACCGTCATCTGCGAGCGGCCCAAGGTCGGCCCGCATGCGCTGGCCATGCGCGAGCGCATCGGCGGCCTGCTGCAGCTGCCGCTGGACGCGGTCAGCGTCAAGGCCACCACCTCGGAGAAGCTCGGCTTCACCGGCCGTGGCGAGGGCATCGCCGCGCAGGCCGTGGTCCTGCTGGTGGCGGCATGATTCCGTTGCCGCTTGCCTTTGGCGCGCCGCTGCTGAGCGCGCGCATCCGCACCACGCCGGAGGATTTCCAGGTCGACGAACTGCCGGCCTTCGAAGCCACCGGTGAAGGCGAGCACCTGCTGCTGCACATCCGCAAGCGCGGCGCCAATACGGTGCACGTGGCCAAGGTGCTGGCGAAGTGGGCCGGCCTGCCGGAAATGGGCGTCAGCTACGCCGGCATGAAGGACCGCAATGCGGTCACCACCCAGCGTTTCAGCGTGCACCTGCCCAAGCGCATCGCCCCGGACCTGGCCACGCTGGCCAGTGACGAGATCGAAGTGCTCGAGGCCACCTGGCATAACCGCAAGCTGCAGCGCGGTGCGCTGGCCGGCAACCGCTTCAAGCTGGTGCTGCGCGATGTGCAGGGCAATGCCGCGGCCATCGATGAACGCCTGCAGCAGATCGCCACGCGCGGCCTGCCGAACTGGTTCGGTGAGCAGCGTTTCGGTCGCGACGGTGGCAACGTGCCGGCGGCGCTGGCGATGTTCGGTGGCCGACGCATGCGCCAGGATCAGCGTTCGCTGCTGCTGTCGGCTGCGCGCTCGGCGCTGTTCAACCGCGTGCTGGCCGCGCGCGTGGAGCAGGGCAGCTGGGACCAGCCGCTGGACGGCGAGGTGTGGATGCTTGATGGCAGCCGCAGCGTGTTCGGCCCAGAGCCGTACACCGATGCGCTGGCCGAGCGCTTGGCCCGCTTCGACATCCACCCCAGCGCGCCGCTGTGGGGCGAGGGCGAGCTGCGCAGTACCGACGCCGCCCGCGCGCTGGAACTGTCCGCGCTGGACGATGAGGAATCGCAGGCGCTGCGTACCGGCCTGGAGGGCGCGCGCCTGAAGCAGGAACGCCGCGCGCTGCGCCTGCGTCCGGCCCTGCTGCAGCAGCAGTGGCTGGCGGCTGACGTGCTGGAGCTGTCGTTCGCCCTGCCGCCGGGCAGCTACGCCACGGCCGTGCTGCACGAGCTCGGCCCCGTCGAAGACGCCTCGCAGGCCTGACGGGCGGGTGGGGTGGGGGTCGACTGTTAGTTGTGTAAACCCACTACGTTGTTCAGCGGCACTCTGGAGATAGGTGGCTGGCCGCCGATCCCCATATGGGGACGGTGCCAGTTGTAGTGGTGCAGCCATT
>NZ_QETL01000109.1:0-12479 GCF_003105135.1 Stenotrophomonas sp. SPM
GCTCGACGGCGGGGCGGTGTCGGCTGCTGCGGGTGCGTTCCCGGCAGCAGCGTCTCCGGCAGGCGTGGACACCGACGCGCGCGCGGCCGCCAGGATCGCCGCGTCCAGCGCAGCGGGCGGGGCCTGGTCGTGGCGGCGGCCGATCAGGCCGGCCAGCGCGCGTTCTTCAGGCGACAGGGGGTCGTCTCGGTTCATGCCTTCAGTCCCGCACGCAGCTTGTCCATCGCATAGCGCAGCCGCGATTTCACCGTTTCCCGGCCGACGCCGGTGATCTGGCCGATTTCCTCCAGGCTCAGTTCCTGTTCCAACCGCAGCTGCAGCACCTCGCGCTGCTCGGGCGGCAGGTCGTCCATCGCCAGCTGGATGCGCCGGCGCTGCTCGAATTCAGACAGTTCAGCTTCCGGGGTCTGCCCGTCTTCCAGCGCGGCCAGGCGCAGATCGGCATCGGCCGGCGCGGCAGGGCGGTGGCGGGCAGCACGCCAGTGGTCATTCAGACGGTTGTGCGCGATGCGGAACAGCCACGTGCTGAATGCGGCATCGGGCTGCCAACCGGCGCGCGCGCTGATCACCCGCTGCCAGACGTCCTGGAAGATCTCCTCGGCCAGCGCGGTGTCGCGCAGCTGCCGCAGCAGGAAGCCGAACAGGCGCTTGCGATGGCGCGCGTACAGGCTTTCGAACGCCTGCAGGTCGCCGCCGGCCCAGGCCAGCATCAGCGCTTCATCGGTTGGCAGGGCGGTCGCTTCCACGGCAGACAGGGTAAGGCCTGCAGGCGGTGGCGCATAGCCGGTGGCGGGGGCGGGCAGGGCGCAGTTCACGGCGATCCGTGGGTGGGGGGCCACATGAACAACGCCCGGAGGCACGAAACGGGGTTCGCGGGCTTCCATTGCCCCCCCGGTGCCGCGTTATGCTCGCGCACTCAGGGGAGGCGACGCAGTAGCGGCGCCAAGAGAACGTCATTTTGTCCACGCAAGCCGACCGTGTGTCATCGCTGTCACCTCACGAGGCCGTCTTGAGCACGGCGCTGGTGCGCGCGCTGCATGCGCTGCTGCCGGACACCGCGCTCGTGCGGGTGGGCTGGGACGACCCGCAGCTGGGCCGTGGCCAGGACAGCTGGCCGCGGGGCGCCAGCGAAGCCGAGCTCGACTGGGACCAGACGATCTGGGAGCACACCGTCTGGGAGCAGGCTGCCTGGGAGCACGACGGCGCGCAGCTGTCGCTGCGGGTGCGCGGCGGCTCGCCCTCGGAGGCCTGGTGGGGGGTGTCGCGGCAGGCGATGGAGCTGGCTCTGCAGCGTGGCCGCCAGGCGGGACAGATCCGTGCGCTGGAGCAGGCTGAACGGCTTCAGCAGGCGCTGTTCCAGATCGCCGATCTGGCCGGTGCCGACCTGGAGATGGGCGAGATGCTGCGCCACGTGCACGGCGTGCTCGGTTCGCTGATGTACGCGGAGAACTGCTACATCGTCGAGTACGACGATGTGCGCGACCAGATGCGCTTCCTGTATTTCGCCGACCAGGTGGATGAGTTCGTGGCCGACCCCACGATCAGCTACGACGCCGGGCAGATGCCGCGCAGCCTGACCGTGGCGCTGCTGCGCCATGGCAAGCCGCTCAGTGGCCCGTCGCGCGAGCTGCTGGCCTATGCCGAGGAAGAGCACGATCCCGAGCGCGGCCCGGAAAGCCTGGACTGGCTGGGTGTGCCGATGCTGCGCGATGGCCGCGTCTGTGGCGCCATCGTGGTGCAGAGTTACGAACAGGCTGCGCTGTACGGCGAGGCCGAGCGCGCACTGCTGGGCTTCGTCGCCCAGCACGTGCAGACCGCGATGGACCGGCGCCAGGCGCAGGTGCGGCTGGAACAGCAGGTGGAACGGCGCACGCTGGAACTGCAGCGCGCCAACCGCAGCCTGCAGGACGAAGTGGCCGAGCGCCGCCGTGGCGAGCAGCTGCAGACCGCCCTCTACAACATCGCCGAAATGGCCATGTCGGCCGACAGCCTGGCCCAGTTCTACGGCCAGGTGCACGGGGTGGTGGGCCGGTTGCTGGATGCGCGCAATTTCTACATCGCCCTGGTCAACGCACGTGGCGACGGCCTGGAATTCGTCTACTCGGTGGACGAGCACAACAGCTCGCGGGCACCGCGTGCCTTCAGCCGCGGCCTGACCGAATACGTGGTGCGCCACCGGCGCCCGCTGCTGGCCTCGCGGGCGCAGATCGACGCGCTGCTGGCCACAGGCGAAGTGCGTGAATCCGGTGCGCGCTCGCACTGCTGGCTTGGCGTGCCGCTGCTGCGCGACGACGAGGTGGTCGGCGCGATCGTGGTGCAGAGCTACACCGACCAGATCGCCTTCAGCGTGCACGACCAGCGCCTGCTGACCTTCGTGGCGCAGAACATCGGCACCGGCCTGGCCCGCCAGCGCGACCAGCAGCAGCTGCGTTCGGCGCATGCCGAGCTGGAAAAGCGCGTGGAAGAGCGCACCCGCGAGCTGGGCGAAGTGAACGACAAGCTGCTGGGACAGATTGCCGAGCGCCTGCGCGCCGAGCAGCGCCTGACCCACCAGGCCATGCACGATGCGCTGACCGGCCTGCCCAATCGCCTGCACCTGCTGGACCGCCTGCAGGACGCGCTGGCCCTGGCCCGCCGCGAAGGTGGCCCGGTGTTCGCGATGCTGTTCCTGGACCTGGACCGCTTCAAGCTGGTCAACGACAGCATCGGCCACGCCGCCGGCGACCGCATGCTGGTGGAAGTGGCCAAGCGCATCGTGTCCATGGCAGGCGACGGCGACGTGGTCGCGCGCCTGGGCGGTGATGAATTCGCGGTGCTGCTGCAGTGCCCGCAGGGCCTGGGCCAGGCGCTGGATTTCGGCCAGCGTCTGCTGCTGGCCCTGCAGGAATCGATGTGGATCGCCGGGCGCGAGCTGTTCCCCTCCGGCAGCCTCGGCATCGCCCTGTGGAACCCGCATTACCGCACCGGCGAAGAGCTGCTGCGCGATGCCGACGCGGCGATGTACCGGGCCAAGGCCCAGGGCCATGACCGCTGCGCGATCTTCGACGAGGACATGCGCGAGCAGGCGATGCGCAGCCTGGACCTGGAAGCGGACCTGCGGCGGGCGATCAACAACCGCGATTTTGTGCCGTTCTACCAGCCGATCGTGCGCCTGTCCGACGGCGAGGTGGTCGGCCACGAGGCACTGCTACGCTGGCAGCATGAGCGCCGCGGCCTGCTGCTGCCCGGCGCCTTCCTGGAACTGGGCGAGGAAAGCGGTCTGATCGAGCAGGTCGACTGGCTGATCTACGAGCAGGTCATCGCCGGGCTGGCCGATGGTGGTCGTGGCTATGTGTCGGTGAACGTGTCACCGCGCCACTTCCGCTCGGCCGATTTCAGCAAGCGCCTGTTCGGCCTGCTGGAAGCCAACGATGCCGATCCGCAGCGGCTGCGCCTGGAAATCACCGAAGTGGCGCTGCTGGACGATGGCCCGCACACGCTGCGCATCCTCAAGGGGCTGCGCGAGCGTGGCATCCAGGTGCAGCTGGATGATTTCGGCACCGGCTTCTCGGCGCTGTCCTACCTGCATCGGTTCCCGATCAGCACGCTGAAGATCGACCAGAGCTTCATCGCCGGCCTGCATGGCCCGGAGGCGCAGAGCACGCGCGCGCTGGTGGAAGGCGTGCTGTCGCTGGCGCGCACGCTGGGCATCGAAACCATCGGCGAGGGCATCGAGACCGAAGCCCAGCAGCAGAGCCTGTTCGAGTTGGGCTGCGACTACGGCCAGGGCTACCTGCTGGGGCGGCCGGCACCGTGGACGCGCGCGGTGGCCTGAGCCACCGCGCAGGTCCGGCGACTCAGCGCAGCGCGGCGCGGCGCTTCTCGTCGATCCACTTCGAGGCCTGGGCCGGCTCGTACGCCTGCATCCAGGCCAGCATCTCGTCGATGTCCGAGCCGTACCACAGGTCCTGGCGCTGTTCCGGGTGCAGGAAGCGCTCTTCCACCATGCGGTCGATCATGCCGATCAGCGGAGCGTAGAAGCCGTCCACGTCGAGGAAGGCGCAGGGCTTGTTGCCGATGCCGAGCTGGCGCCAGGTGAGCATCTCGAAGATCTCTTCCATGGTGCCGAAGCCGCCGGGCAGGGCGACGAAGCCGTCGGACAGATCGAACATGCGCGACTTGCGCTCATGCATCGAACCGACGATCTCCAGTTGGGTCAGGCCGCGATGGGCCACTTCCCAGTCGGCCAGCTGGCGCGGGATGACGCCGGTCACCTCACCGCCGGCGGCGAGAACGGCGTTGGCAACGGTACCCATCAGGCCGACGTTGCCGCCGCCGTAGACCAGGCGCATGCCATCGCGGGCGATGCGGTCGCCCAGCGCCATGGCGCGTTCGGTGTAGACCGGCTTGCTGCCAGCGTTGGAGCCACAGTAGACGCAGAGGGACTTCATGGGGGATTCCTGTCTCTTGGTGCGGAAACGAAAACGCCCCGCCGGCAACCGGGTCAGCGGTCGCGGGCGGGGTGTTGGTCGATTATGACGCGTTGGCGCGGGTTACGCGGCGGCGGCCTGCTCACGGCGCGGGCCTTCACGCAGGGCGCGGCCGACCAGGCCCACCAGCAGGTCCAGCTCGTCGCTGTCCATGCCGAAGTGCGGGGTGAAGCGCAGCGAGTTCTCGCCACCGTGGATCACGTTGATGCCGTGCTGGCGCAGCCATTCCTCGGTGGAACCGGCGCCATAGCACTTGAACTGCGGGGCCAGCTCGCAGGAGAACAGCAGGCCGGTGCCCTGCACCTTGGTGATCAGCCCGCCCAGCTCGCTCTTCAGCTGTTCCAGCTTGCGCACGGCCTCGGCGCCGCGTTCGGCGATGTTGGCTCGCACCTGCGGGGTCAGCTGGGCCAGGGTGGCGCAGGCCACGTCCAGCGCACGCGGGTTGCTGGTCATGGTGTTGCCGTAGATGCCCTTGCGGTACAGCTGCGCGGCATGCTCGGTCACCGCCAGCACCGACAGCGGGTACTGCGCGGCGTTGAGCGCCTTGGAATAGGTCTCCATGTCCGGCGGGTCCAGGCCTTCGAAGCCCGGGTAATCCACTACCGACAGCACGCCGTGGGCCCGCAGGCCGGCCTGGATCGAATCGAGTAGCAGCAGGCTGCCGTGGGCGCGGGTCAGCTCGCGGGCCACCGCATAGAACGCCGGCGGCACCGAACGGCCCGGGTCACCTTCGCCCATCACCGGCTCCAGGAACACCGCTTCGATGAACCACTGGTTGCGCTCGGCATCTTCGAACACCTTGCGCAGGCCGGCCTCGTCATACGGCGCGACGGTGATCACCGAATCCTCGCCGCGGTAGCTGGCCAGATGCTGCTGGTAGCTCTTGCGGCTGGAATCGGAATACAGCGCCGGACGATCGGTGCGGCCGTGGAAGCTGCCCTTGATCACCACGCGCTTGATGGCGGCGCCGGCATGGCGCGCGCCCGGGTCGGTCTGCAGCTTGGCGTTGACGTCGGCGATGCGCGCGGCCAGGCCGACCGCTTCCGAACCGGAGTTCAGGCACATGAAGCGGGCGAACGGGCAGCCGCCGCGGCGGTGGCCGATCTCCGTGCGCAGGGCGGTGATGAAGCGCTGCTGCGACAGGCTCGGGGTCATGATGTTGGCCATCACCTGCGGGCGCGACATCGCCTCAAGCACGGCGTCAGGGGTGTGGCCGAAGCCGAGCATGCCGTAGCCGCCCGCGTCGTACAGCACCGCGCCCTTCAGGGTGACCACCCACGGGCCGCGTGCGGCCAGCGCCACGTACGGGGTCACCGCGTCATCGGCATAGAAATTGACGAAGCCGTCCTGCATCGCATCGATCTGCGCCTGCTCGTCCTGCGCCAGCAGCGGCCCCAGCTCCTGCTGCACGCGCGCGAACTCGGCGGCGGCGGCGTCCACCGCGGCAACCAGCTGCGGGTGGCGGGCGGACAGTGCGGTCAGGGTGGCATCGTCCAGGCCCGTGGTGAGGCGGGTGCCGGGCTGGGCGCGGAGGGGGGCGAGGCGTTCGATGAAGCTCATTGCAGATCTCCTGAAACGTTGGGTCGCACGGGCCTTCAAACGCAAAACGCGCGTCATCACGCGCGCTTGGGGCGGACTCGTGCTGCGGACTTCCTTCCCGATGCTAGCACTTGTTTTTTTGCGCGATAACCCCGCAGAAACCTGCTGCATAGCAGCATATTGCCCGACGTTAGGCACGAAGCACGCCGGCTCGCAGGCGCTGGACGTACAATGCGCGCCATTGTCGACCTGTTGCCGATCACTGCCTTGAAGAAGTCCGATTTCCACTACGACCTGCCGGCCGAACTGATTGCCCAGGCGCCCCTGGCCGAACGCTCGGCCAGCCGCCTGATGCTGGTCCCGCCGGCACCGGCCGCCTTCACCGATTTGCAGGTGCGCGACCTGCCGTCGCTGCTGCAGCCGGGCGACCTGATGGTGTTCAACGACACCCGGGTGATCCCGGCGCGCCTGTTCGGGCAGAAGGCCAGCGGTGGCCGCGTGGAGATCCTGATCGAGCGCCTGCTCGGCGCCCAGCAGGCCCGTGCCCAGGTCGGTGCCAGCAAGTCGCCCAAGGCCGGCAGCCGCATCGCCCTGGACGCCGGTGGCGAGGCCGAGGTGCTGGGCCGCGACGGCGAGTTCTACGTGCTGCAGTTCCACGTGCCCGAGTCGCTGGAGCAGTGGCTGCTGCACGCCGGCCGCCTGCCGCTGCCGCCGTACATCCAGCGCGAGCCGGGCCTGGACGACCGCGAGCGCTACCAGACCGTGTTCGCCCGTGAAGTGGGCGCGGTGGCCGCACCGACGGCCGGCCTGCACTTCGACGAGCCGCTGCTGGCGGCGCTGAAGGCCAAGGGCGTGGACTTCGGCCACGTTACCCTGCACGTCGGTGCGGGCACCTTCCAGCCGGTGCGCGCCGATGACCTGAAGGATCACGTGATGCACCGCGAGTGGCTGAACGTGGGTGCCGAGCTGGTCCAGCAGGTACGCCGTACCCGTGAAGCGGGCGGCCGGGTGATCGGCGTGGGCACCACCGTGGTGCGCGCGCTGGAAAGCGCGATGCGCGAAGGCGAGCTGCTGCCGTTTGCCGGCGAGACCCAGATCTTCATCACCCCGGGCTACCGCATCCGCAGCGTCGACGCGATGGTGACCAACTTCCACCTGCCGGAAAGCACGCTGCTGATGATGATCTCGGCCTTCGCCGGCAAAGAGCGGGTGTTCGAGGCCTACCAGCACGCCATCGAGCAGCGCTACCGGTTCTTCAGCTACGGCGACGCGATGCTGCTGTTCCCGCAGGCGGGCTGAGGCGCCAGCACGCGCTTGCGGGGGGCGCACCGTTGGTGTGCACTTGCGGGCAATCCGCCGGGCATGGCCCGGCGCTACCGGAGCAGGAAAGGTGGTTTTGGGAGACAATAGGCGACTATTTGCCCGAATGACCGCTCCATGTCCCGATTGCAGTTCCAGCTCCAGACCCGTGATGGCCGCGCCCGCCGTGGCCGCCTGACCTTCCCGCGTGGCACGGTGGAAACGCCGGCCTTCATGCCCGTGGGGACCTATGGCTCGGTCAAGGGCATCCTGCCGGACCAGGTGCGCGCGCTGGGCGCCGAGATCATCCTCGGCAACACCTTCCACCTGTACCTGCGGCCGGGCCTGGACATCATCGCCGACCACGGCGGCCTGCACGGCTTCTGCCAGTGGGACGGCCCGATCCTGACCGACTCCGGCGGCTTCCAGGTGTTCTCGCTGGCCCACCGCCGCAAGATCACCGAGCAGGGCGTGACCTTCGCCTCGCCCACCGACGGTGCCCGCGTGTTCCTGGGCCCGGAAGAGAGCATGAAGATCCAGAAGGTGCTCGATTCGGACGTGGTGATGATCTTCGACGAGTGCACCCCGTATCCGGCCACCGAGGATGTCGCCCGCCGTTCGATGGAGCTGAGCCTGCGCTGGGCGCAGCGCAGCCGCAACGCGCATGACGAGCTGGGCAACGACGCGGCGCTGTTCGGCATCGTCCAGGGCGGCGTGCATACCGACCTGCGCAGCCGCTCGGCCGAGGCCCTGCAGGCGATCGGCTTCGACGGCTATGCCATCGGCGGCCTGGCCGTGGGCGAGCCGGAGCACGAGCGCAACGCCATGCTCGACCACCTGGACCCGGAGCTGCCGGGCGACCGGCCGCGCTACCTGATGGGCGTGGGCCGGCCGGAAGACCTGGTCGAGGGCGTGGCCCGTGGCGTGGACATGTTCGATTGCGTGATGCCGACCCGCAATGCCCGCAACGGCCACTATTTCACCTCGTTCGGCACCGTACGCATCCGCAACTCGCAGTATGCGCGCGACATGGACCCGATCGAGCCGGGCTGCGGCTGCGTGGCCTGCAGCGGCGGCTACACCCGCTCGTACCTGCGCCACCTGGACCGCTGCAACGAGATGCTGGCGCCGATGCTGGGCACGCTGCACAACCTGTTCTACTACGAGAAACTGATGGCCGACATCCGCGCGGCCATCGAGGCGGGAACCTTCCAGGCCTTCCGCGAGTCCTTCTACGCAGCACGCGGGGCGGTTCCGCCGCCCCTGTAACACCGCCGCACCCCTGGCGAACGGCCCAAGGACGAATGTCCGGGGCCGTGGCATACTTCAAGGCTGACCCAGATCCGCGGTCGACACCCTGCGCCCGTCAAACGGGCCTGAGCGCCGCCCAACCAAAGGACCAACGATGAACCTGCTTGCTTTCCTGATTCCCGCCGCCCACGCCCAGGCCGCCGGCGGCCAACCGCAGGGCATGGGCCTGACCACGCTGCTGTTCCCGATCATCCTGATCGCCATCATGTATTTCCTGATGATCCGCCCGCAGATGAAGCGGCAGAAGGAGCACAAGGCCATGCTGGAGAAGATCAAGCGCGGTGACGAAGTGCTGACCAACGGCGGCATCGCCGGTGTGGTCACCGACATCGGCGACAATTTCATCACCATCGAAGTGGCTGACAACGTGCGCATCCGCGTGCAGAAGGGCGCTGTCGGCAACGTGCTGCCGGCCGGTACCCTGAAGTCGGCCCAGTAAGCCACTCCCTTTCCGATGCACAACCGCGGCGCCGGGGATGGCGCCGCGCGGGACCCAAGCAATGCTCGAATTTCCACGCTGGAAGTACGTCGTCATCCTGATCGTACTGGCGCTCAGTGCCCTGTACGCGCTGCCCAACATCTACCAGAAGGACCCCGCCGTCCAGATCACCGCCAACCGTGGCGGTACGGTCGACGACGCGCTGCGCGACCGTGTGCTGGCCGACCTGAAGAAGGCCGGTGTCGCCACGATCGGCGCCGAGAAGGAAGGGGAAAGCCTGATCGTCCGCCTGCCGGACCTGAAGGCCCAGTCCGCTGCCAGCGATGCGCTGCGTGACACCGTCGGCGAGAACTACACGGTGGCCCTGAACCTGGCCTCGACCGTGCCGGACTGGCTGGCCAAGCTGGGCGGTCGCCCGATGGTGCTGGGCCTGGACCTGCAGGGCGGCGTGCACTTCGTGCTGCAGGTCGACCAGAAGGCTGCGCTGGACAAGCGCCTGGACGCCTACACCGAAGACGTGCGCAGCACCCTGCGTGACGCGCGCATTCCGTACCAGTCGGTCGAACGCCGCGCTGACAACACCATCGTGGCCAACCTGAGCCCGTCGGCCGGTGACGATGCCGCTGCCAACGCCCGCACGGCGCTGGTCAAGTCGCAGCCGACCCTGGGTTACGACGTCAGTGGCAGCCGCATCACGGTGACCATCCCGGACACCGAGATCTCGCAGATCGCCAACGGCGCCATCGAGCAGAACATCAACACCCTGCGCAACCGCGTGAACCAGCTGGGCGTGGCCGAGCCGATCATCCAGCGCCAGGGTGCCGACCGCGTGGTCGTGCAGCTGCCCGGCGTGCAGGACACCGCCGAAGCCAAGCGCATGATCGGTGCCACCGCCACCCTGGAATACCGTGCGGTGGTCGAGGGCAATGCGCAGGACGCGATCGCCTCCGGTCGCATCCCGCCTGAAGCCAAGGTGTACCAGCAGCGTGATGGCCGTGGCCCGATCCTGCTGAACAAGCGCGTGATCGTCACCGGCGACCAGATGGTCGGCGCACAGGCGGTGACCGACACCAACAGCGGTGCCCCGGCGGTCAGCGTGACGCTGAACAACGTCGGCGGCCAGCGCATGTTCGACTTCACCAGCGCCAACGTGAACAAGCCGATGGCCGTGGTGTACACCGAGCGCGTGCCGACCGTGACCGTCGTCGACGGTCAGGAAGTGCGTGGCTTCAAGGTCAACGAGGAAGTGATCTCGGTGGCCAACATCAACGGCGTGTTCGGCAAGAACTTCCAGACCACCGGTCTGGCGAAGAAGGAAGCCGAGGACCTGGCCAAGCTGCTGAAGTCCGGCTCGCTGGCCGCGCCGATGGACTTCGTCGAAGAGCGCGTGGTCGGCCCGAGCCTGGGTGCGGAGAACGTCAAGAACGGTATCACCGCGGTGGTCTACGCGTTCCTGTTCACCCTGGTGTTCTTCACCATCTACTACCGCATGTTCGGTCTGATCACCTCGCTGGCGATGCTGTTCAACCTGCTGATCGTGGTGGCGGTGATGTCGCTGTTCGGCGCGACGATGACCCTGCCTGGCTTCGCCGGCCTGGCGTTGTCGGTCGGCCTGTCGGTGGATGCCAACGTGCTGATCAACGAGCGTATCCGTGAAGAGCTGCGTGCGGGCGTGCCGGGCAAGACCGCGATCGTGACCGGTTACGAACGTGCTTCGGGCACCATCCTTGACGCCAACCTGACCGGCCTGATCGTCGGTGTGGCCCTGTTCGCCTTCGGCACGGGTCCGCTGAAGGGCTTCGCCCTGACCATGATCATCGGTATTTTCGCCTCGATGTTCACTGCGATCACCGTGTCGCGCGCCCTGGCGACGCTGATCTATGGCCGTCGCAAGAAGCTCCAGAACGTGGCCATCTGACGGGACGACACGCACATGAAAATTTTTCCGCTGCACATCCTCCCGAACGATACCCAGATCGACTTCATGCGCTGGCGCCATGTCGCGATGGTCGTCACGATCATCGTGTTCCTGGCCTCGATCGGCATCATCGGCTTCAAGGGCTTCAACTACGCCCTGGACTTCACCGGCGGCACCCTGATCGAAGCCCGCTTCGATCACGCAGTCGACGTCGAACAGGTCCGCACCAAGCTCGAGGACAATGGTTTTGAAGGCGCCCAGGTGCAGAGCGTCGGTGGCAACACCGACCTGCTGATCCGCCTGGCCCCGCACGGTGAGCACGCCCCGGGTACCGGTGCGGCCGCCGCCGAGGACAAGGCCACCGCTGCGGCGGTGGTCAAGGCGCTGTCCACCACCGACAACCAGGCCACCGTGCTGCGCAACGAATTCGTTGGCCCGCAGATCGGCAAGGACCTGGCGATGAATGGTCTGTACGCCACCATCTTCATGCTGGCCGGCTTCCTGATCTACATCGCGGTGCGCTTCGAATGGAAATTCGCGGTCACCGCCAGCATCGTGGCGATGTTCGACCTGGTCGTGACGGTGGCTTACGTGTCCCTGCTGGGCCGTGAGTTCGACCTGACGGTGCTGGCCGGCCTGCTGTCGGTGATGGGCTTTGCGATCAACGACATCATCGTGGTGTTCGATCGCGTGCGAGAGAACTTCCGCAGCCTGCGCGCGGAGCCGATGGAGGTACTGAACCGTTCGATCAACCAGACGCTGTCGCGTACGGTGATCACCGCGGTGATGTTCTTCCTGTCGGCGCTGGCCCTGTACCTGTACGGCGGCAGCTCGATGGAAGGCCTGGCCGAGACGCACATGATCGGTGCGGTGATCGTGGTGCTGTCCTCGATCCTGGTGGCGGTGCCGATGCTGACCATTGGTGCGCTGCGCGTGACCAAGCAGGATCTGCTGCCGAAGGCGAAGGACGTCGAGGCCCTGGCCCGCCGCCCGTAAGCCCCCGCTGCACGCAGTACACAGAGAACCCCGCGCAAGCGGGGTTTTTTGTTGGCAGGGCTGCGCCCTGCACCTGCTGCAATGCAACGGCGACGTCCAAAGCCAGAGCAACAGCGGGCTATCCGTGGGATGGCGGGGCACTGTGGGTTTGCGGGGACGCCGTAAATACGTCCATGTAGGCTTGGTCGCCGCTTGCTCGTGTGCGCGGTCCTGCGCACACGGCAAGACCGGGGTTGGGCGTCCTGCCCAACCCGCCCGAGGCATGCCTCGGGCCCATGCGGCTGACACCCCGCACTCCGACACCGCCCCACCTTTGACAGGTTCACGCGGCTGTTGGTGGGTGTCGACTTGGATCGACACATCTGTCAGATATCGAATGAATTCATCCGTGTCGACCAAGGTCGACACCTACCAGAGGTAGACGCCGTTCCGACAGATTGCGGAAAACTGTCGAAGGCGGGGTGGGTCCGGTGGCAGGGGTGTGAGCCGCATGGATGCGGCGACCAAG
>NZ_QETL01000110.1:0-12398 GCF_003105135.1 Stenotrophomonas sp. SPM
GATTGAACGGCAAGGGGTCGGATCCCGTTGCTGCGCAACGGGCTCTGACACCAGATGACCATCGATATCCGATGGAAGAATCGTGTCGACCAAGGTCGACACCTACCAACAGCCGCACAGTCGCCGTTACCAACAGCCGCGTGAATCTGTCGAAGGTGGGGCGGTGTCGGATTGCGGGGTGTCCGCGGCATGAATGCCGCGGCCAAGCCTACAGGGATGTACTTGCGGCGTCCCCGCCATCCGACACCGCCCCGCCAACCCACGGATAGCCCGCCCTTGACGTTGACGTTGCTTCGGCAGGTGCAGGGCGCAGCCCTGCCGAACCACCTAGAACGGAGCAGGGGACTCGAACGCCAGCAACGCACCCGTCAGCGGATGCGTGAACCCCAGCGCGCATGCATGCAGATGCACCCGCTGCGCCGGCGCGGCGTCATACAACACATCTCCCACGATGGGATGGCAAAGACTGGCCATGTGCAGCCGTAGCTGATGGCTGCGCCCCGTCACCGGTTCCAGCGCCACGCGCGTGCGCTGTGCCTGCGCATCCCGCGCCAGCACCTGCCAGCGCGTCAGCGCCGGCTTGCCACGTTCGTGGTCCACCATCTGCTTCGGCCGGTTCGGCCAGTCCACGATCAACGGCAGGTCCACTTCACCGGCGTCGGCCTCAAGCAGCCCCTGCACCATCGCCTCGTAGCGCTTGCTCACCTGGCGCTGCTCGAACTGCATCGACAGCGCCGCCTGCATCGCCTTGCCGCGTGCATGCAGCAGCAGGCCTGAGGTCACCTGGTCCAGGCGGTGCACGGTCAGCGCGTCCGGGTACAGCGCCTGCAGCCGCGTCACGACGCAGTCCTGGTTCTCCTCGCTACGGCCTGGCACGGACAGCAGGCCGGCCGGTTTCTCGGCCACCAGCAGTGCGTCATCGATGTAATGCAGGTGGATCATCAGGTTCCCTGGTCCTCAAACAGAAACGGGGAAGCCGAAGCCTCCCCGTTGCTGCGTACCGACCAACGGTCGGTACCTACCGGTCAACGCGGTATCAGCCCAGCAGGTGGGCGACGCCGGAGCGCTCTTCTTCCAGCTCGGCCAGGGTCTTGTCGATGTACTTCTGGCTGAAGTCGTCGATCGGCAGATCCTTGACCAGGGTGTACTTGCCGTTCTCGGTGGTCACGGCGAAGCCGAAGATCACGCCTTCCGGAATGCCGTAGGAACCGTCGGACGGCACGCCCATGGTGACCCACTTGCCGTTGCTGCCCAGCACCCAGTCACGCACGTGGTCGATGGCAGCATTGGCGGCCGAAGCAGCCGAGGACGAACCGCGGGCTTCGATGATCGCCGCGCCGCGCTTGCCGACGGTCGGGATGAAGGTGTTGGCGTTCCATTCCTGGTCGTTGATCGCATCGGCGATGGAAGCACCGTCGGCGGTGGCGAAACGGTAGTCCGGGTACATGGTCGGGCTGTGGTTGCCCCACACGACCAGCTTCTCCATGCCACCGACCGGCTTGCCGAGCTTGTTCGACAGCTGGCTCAGCGCGCGGTTGTGGTCCAGGCGCAGCATGGCGGTGAAGTTTTCCGGCTTCAGGTCCGGGGCCGACTTCATGGCGATGTAGGCATTGGTGTTGGCCGGGTTGCCGACCACCAGCACCTTCACGTCACGGCTGGCGACCTTGTTCAGCGCCGCGCCCTGCGCGGTGAAGATCTTGGCGTTTTCCAGCAGCAGGTCCTTGCGCTCCATGCCCGGGCCGCGCGGACGCGCGCCGACCAGCAGGGCGATGTCGGCGTCCTTGAAGGCCACTTCGGCGTCGTCGGTGCCGACCATGCCGGCCAGCAGCGGGAAGGCGCAGTCTTCCAGCTCCATCATCACGCCCTTCAGGGCGGCCTGGGCCTTGTCGACCGGCAGTTCCAGCAGCTGCAGGATGACCGGCTGGTCATTGCCCAGCATTTCGCCGGAGGCGATGCGGAACAGCAGGGCGTAACCGATCTGGCCGGCAGCGCCGGTCACGGCAACACGAACGGGTGCTTTCATGGGGGTTTCCTCTTGCTTGCAAGCGTTGGATGGAACGCCGCGGGCGTGGCACGCAGGCCTGGCGGGCGGCGGGGAACAGGGAAACGGCCACCGAGGGGTGGCCGTTTCGAAGGGGGATCAGGCGGCGAGGATCTTGTTCCACTCGGCGACGCGGTCGGCCTGTGCGGCCAGCGCGGCGTCGACGTCGCCTTCCAGGGTGATCGAATGGATCACGTCGCCCTGCTTGACCGAATCGACGATGGCCTGGCCTTCCAGGACCTTGCCGAAGACGGTGTGGCGGCCGTCCAGCCAGTCGGTCTTGATGTGGGTGATGAAGAACTGGCTGCCGTTGGTGTTCGGACCGGCGTTGGCCATCGACAGCGAGCCGACCTCATGCTTCACGCCGTTCTTCTCGTCCTCGAACTTGTAGCCCGGGCCACCGGTGCCACGACCCTGCGGGCAGCCGCCCTGGATCATGAAGTCGGCGATGACGCGATGGAAGATCAGGCCGTCATAGAAGCCCTGCTTGACCAGGTTGACGAAGTTGGCAACCGTCAGCGGCGCCTTGTCGGCGAACAGCTCGACCTTGATCGGGCCCTGGGTGGTGTCGAAAGTGGCGATGAGGGACATGGAGATCCTTGCTGCAGATGGGAATGCGTCTAGCCACCTAGTTTACACCCGGCTCGTGGCAGCGGCGCCTTCGACCATGGCCCAACGGGGGCGGCCCGACCGGCCGGGGGGCACCGTTCAGGCAGCCCCGACAGGCGCCTGAATGGGCATCCGGCCGGGCCTGAAATGAAGGTTTTCGCCAATCGTCAACTTCGACGTATAATGTTGGACTTCTTTTTCCAAATCCGGCGCCGACTGGCCCCCTTTCGTATGTCCATCGAAAACCTTCGCAACATCGCCATCGTCGCTCACGTCGACCATGGCAAGACCACCCTGGTCGACCAGCTGCTGAAGCAGTCCGGCACCCTGTCCGAGCGTACCGTCCTCGCCGAGCGCGTGATGGACAGCAACGACCAGGAAAAGGAACGCGGCATCACCATCCTGGCCAAGAACACCGCCATCACCTGGGAAGACAAGAAGACCGGCATCAAGAACCGGATCAACATCGTCGACACCCCGGGGCATGCCGACTTCGGCGGCGAGGTCGAGCGCGTGCTGTCGATGGTCGACACCGTGCTGATCCTGGTCGACGCCATGGACGGCCCGATGCCGCAGACCCGCTTCGTCACCCAGAAGGCCTTCGCGATGGGCTTCAAGCCGATCGTCGTGGTCAACAAGGTTGACCGTCCGGGCTCGCGTCCGGAGTGGGTGATCGACCAGGTCTTCGACCTGTTCGACAAGCTCGGCGCCACCAACGAGCAGCTCGACTTCCCGATCGTCTACGCCTCGGCCCTGAACGGCTACGCCGGCCTGGAAGACACCGTGCGCGACGGCGACATGACCCCGCTGTACGAAGCGATCATGCAGCACGCGCCGAAGCCGGAAGTCGATCCGGAGGGCGCCTTCCAGATGCGCATCAGCCAGCTGGACTACAACAACTTCGTGGGCGTCATCGGCATCGGCCGCATCCAGCGCGGCACCCTGAAGAAGAACATGCAGGTCGCGGTCATCGACCGTGAAGGCAAGAAGCGCAACGGCAAGGTCGCGCAGGTGCTGGGCTTCCTGGGCCTGGAGCGCATCGAGCAGGACACCGCCGAAGCCGGTGACATCGTCGCCATCTCCGGTATTCCGGAGCTGACCATCTCCGACACCCTGTGCCACCCGGATACCCCGGAAGCGCTGCCGGCACTGACCGTCGACGAGCCGACCATCTCGATGACCTTCCAGGTCAACAACTCGCCGTTCGCCGGCAACAAGGATCTGTCCGGTGGCAAGTTCCTGACCAGCCGCCAGATCAAGGACCGCCTGGACCGTGAAAAGGTCCACAACGTGGCCCTGAAGGTCGAGCAGCTGGAAGACGCTGACAAGTTCCTGGTCTCCGGCCGTGGCGAACTGCACCTGTCGGTGCTGATCGAGAACATGCGTCGCGAAGGCTACGAGCTGGCCGTGTCGCGCCCGGAAGTCATCATCAAGGAAATCGACGGCCAGATGATGGAGCCGATCGAACAGCTGGTGGTGGACATCGAAGAAATCCACCAGGGCGGCGTGATGGAAAAGCTGGGCACCCGCAAGGGCCAGCTGAAGAACATGGAGCCGGACGGCAAGGGCCGCGTGCGCCTGGAATACTCGATCCCGGCCCGTGGCCTGATCGGTTTCCAGAACGAGTTCAAGACCCTGACCCAGGGTTCGGGCCTGCTGTTCCACGTGTTCGACCACTACGGTCCGAAGGAACAGGGCGCCATTGCCAAGCGCATCAACGGCGTGATGATCGCCAATGCGCCGGGCACCACGCCGGCCTACTCGCTTGGCCCGCTGCAGGAACGCGGCAAGCTGTTCGCCGCTGAAGGCGACAACGTGTATGAAGGCCAGCTGGTCGGTATCCACTCCAAAGACAACGACCTGACCGTCAACGCGATCAAGACCAAGCCGCTGACCAACATGCGCGCTTCGGGCAAGGACGATGCGATCCAGCTGACCCCGGCGATCAAGTACTCGCTGGAACAGGCCCTGGACTTCATCGAGGACGACGAGCTGGTCGAGATCACCCCGAAGGAGATCCGTCTGCGCAAGAAGTTCCTGACCGAAAGCGACCGCAAGAAGGCTTCGCGCGGCGGCTGAGCCTGACCCGTGAGCCAGAACGGCTACAACCCGGATCCGCACCGGCATCCGGGTCTCCACGTCATCGCCCTGCTCGAAGCGAGCAAGGCGATGCTGGCGCTGTTGGCTGCGACCGGGCTGGAAATGCTCGGTCCGCAGCCGCTTCGCGATGGGGTCAATGCCCTGATCCGGCGTTTCAGCCTCGACCCGGATCACGGCACCCTGCCCTCGCTGTTGAACATGATCAGTCCCGACGCGGTGCACCTGGCCGCGGCGGCGATGATCGGCTACGGCCTGCTGCACCTGGTCGAAGCCTGGGGCCTGTGGAAGGCCAAGGCCTGGGCCTCCTGGCTCGGCTGCCTGACCGCCTCCATCTACCTGCCATTCGATATCTACGCGGTGCTGCGCCACCCCGGCTGGGCGTCCTGGAGCGTGCTGGCGATCAACCTGATCGTCGTCTACGTGCTCGCCCGCGATCTGCGCAAGCGCCGCCACTGAGCAGCCGCTACACTGACGATTGGAGCCGACCCAGCCGTCCGATGCGCCCGTTCCTGTCTTCCCTGCTGACCTGCCTGACCGCGGCCCTGCCCGCCCTGTTTGCCGTGGGCTGCGGTCCGGCGACACCGGCCGCGCACGCCGCCGCGCCCAGCAGCAGCAACGTGCCCTTCCCCTACGCCGAAACCGACGTGGCCGATCTGCAGGCGCGGATGGTCAGCGGTGAGCTGGACAGCGCCACCCTCACCGCCGCCTACCTCAAGCGCATCGCCGCCCTGGACCGCACCGGACCCCGCCTGCGCGCGGTGCTGGAACTCAACCCCGATGCCCTGAAGGAAGCGGCCGAACGTGACCGCGAGCGCCGTGCAGGCCGCCTGCGTGGCCCGCTGCACGGCATCCCGGTGCTGCTGAAGGACAACATCAACGCCGCCCCCATGGCCACCACGGCCGGCTCGCTGGCGCTGCAGGGTTTCAAGCCAGGCGATGCCTATCTGGTGCGACGCCTGCGCGAGGCCGGCGCGGTGGTGCTGGGCAAGACCAACCTCAGCGAATGGGCCAACTTCCGCGGCAATGATTCGATCTCCGGCTGGAGCGCGCGCGGCGGCCAGACCCGCAACCCCTACCGCCTGAGCCATTCGCCGTGCGGCTCCAGCAGCGGCAGCGCGGTGGCCGTGGCCGCCAACCTGGCCAGCGTGGCGATCGGCACCGAGACCGACGGCAGCATCGTGTGCCCGGCGGCGATCAACGGCGTGGTCGGGCTCAAGCCCACCGTCGGCCTGGTCAGCCGCGAGGGCATCATCCCGATCTCCTTCAGCCAGGACACCGCCGGGCCGATGACCCGCAGCGTGGCCGATGCGGCCGCGGTGCTGACCGCCATCGCCGGCCGCGATGCTGCCGACCCGGCCACCGCGACCATGCCCGGGCGCGCGGTCTACGACTACACCGCGCGGCTGGATCCGCAGGGCCTGCGCGGCAAACGCCTGGGCCTTCTGCAGACGCCGCTGCTGAAGTACCGCGGCATGTCGCCGCTGATGGACCAGGCCGTGGCCGAGCTGCGTCGCGCCGGCGCGGTGGTGGTGCCGGTGGCGATGCCGAACCAGGGCGCCTGGGAAGAGGCCGAGCGCACCGTGCTGCTGTACGAGTTCAAGGCGGGGCTGGAGCGCTACCTGGTCACCTACAAGGCGCCGCTGCGCAGCCTGGCCGCGCTGATCGCCTTCAACCAGGCCCATGCGAAGCAGGAACTGGGGCTGTTCGGCCAGCAACTGCTGCAGGAGGCCGACGCCACCCCCGGCCTGGCCGACCCCGTCTACATCCGTGCGCGCAGCGATGCGCGCCGCCTGGCAGGCCCTGAGGGCATTGATGCGGTGCTGGCCGCGCACCAGCTCGATGGCCTGGTCGCCCCGACCACCGGCATTGCCTGGCCGTTGCGCAGCAGCGGCGATGATTTCCCCGGCGAGAGCTACAGCGCCGCGGCGGTGGCCGGCTACCCCAGCCTGAGCGTACCGATGGGCCAGATCGACGGCCTGCCCGCCGGCCTCCTGTTCATGGGCACCGCCTGGAGCGAGCCGAAGCTGATCGAGATGGCCTACGCCTACGAACAGCGCACCCGCGCGCGACAGCCGCCGCGGTTCGCCGCCGACGCACTGATCGACGCTGGCGATCCGTAAGCCGCGATCGTGTAGAGCCGAGCCCACGCTCGGCTGCCCTGCCGATGCCACGTACCAAGGAAGCCGAGCATGGGCTCGGCTCTACAAGGGCTCTGGCTCCCCCGGCACGATCGCCGCCTCCCCATCCTCCGCACCCGGCGAACGCACGTCCGCCGTGCGCGCACGCGGTCCGCGCGGCATGTCCAGCTCGTCCTCGTGCTGCAGGCGCGCGCGCACCTGCGGCAGCGACTGCGGATGTTCGCGGGCAAGGAAATCCAGCATCCGTTCGCGCACCAGGCAGCGCAGGTCGAACGCATCGCCGGAACTGCGCGCACTGACCAGCAGGCGCACCTGGATCGCGCGTTCGCTGGTGTCGGTCACCTGGGTCACGCACACGCGGCCGTCCCACAGCGGCTCGCCCCGGCAGATGCGCTCCAGCTCGGCACGGATGGCCGCAATGGGCGCGCGGTAATCCAGCCAGAAGAACGCGGTACCCAGCAGGTCGGCGCTGCGCCGCGTCCAGTTCTGGAAGGGGTTTTCGATGAACCAGGTCAACGGCACCACCATCCGCCGCTCATCCCAGATGCGCACCACCACGTAGCTGCTGCCGATCTCCTCGATGCGCCCCCACTCGCCTTCAACGATCACCACGTCATCCAGGCGGATCGGCTGGGTGACGGCGATCTGCAGGCCTGCAATGAGGTTGCCGAACACCGGCTTGGCCGCGATACCAGCGACCAGACCGATCAGGCCCGCCGACGCCAGCAGCGCCGAACCGATCTTGGCCACCATGTCGAACTGAAGCAGCACCAGCGAGGCGCCGAGCACGATGATGCCGCCCATGATCACCCGGCTGAGCACTCGGGTCTGGGTCTGGATGCGGCGCGCTTCCAGGTTGTCGGCCACGTCGATGGGATTGCTGCGCAGGATCGCGCGCTCGATGGCGCCGACACCGCGCACCAGCAACCAGATGAAGCAGGCCACCAGGCTGATGTGCAGGATGCGCTGCAGATTGCCCAGCAGCGGGTCCTGCAACGGCGTCGCCTGCAATGCGGGAATCAGCAGCAGCAGCGGCAACGCCGTGGCCAGCGGCAGGCCAAGCACGCGGCCGATGCGCGCACGACGCCGATCGCGCCCTTTCAATCGGTGATAGACCCACAGGATCACCCATGCACCGATGCCGCCGATCACCAGCGCCAGCCCCAACGGCCATGCATAGGCCTGCATGTGCTCCCAATGCACCCTTGCCACCTCCACTCGAACATGCGGATGGACAGGGTGGCGCAAGGGGCATGAGTGTGTTGTATGCAGGGTTGGGTACGCGACATGGCATGCGCGCTGCCGCTCCCACGCTTCGCTGCGCGAAACGCGGGCCCCACTTAGCACCACCCACACCCCGCTGCTGCGCGGCCGCCCCTGACTCAGGGGGCTCTTCCCCAGACGCGATCCGACGACCGTCTCAATATGAAATTCGATATCTGACAGAGAGATCGTGTCGACCAACGGTCGACACCCACCAACAGCCGCGCGAAACAACCGTCGCTGTTATCAACAGCCGCGTGAACCTGTCGAAGGCGGGGCGGTGTCGGATTGCGGGGTGTCCGCGGCATGGATGCCGTGGCCAAGCCTACAGGGACGTACTTGCGGCGTCCCTGTAATCCGACACCGCCCCGCCAACCCACGGACACCCAGCGTTTGATGTTGACGTTGCCGTTGACTGCAGCAGGTGCAGGGCTGCAAGCCCTGCAGAAAAACCTACCTCGCCTGCTCCTGCTTGCGCACGATCGCCATCGCAATCTCCAGCGACTGCTCGTAGTTCAACCGCGGATCCACCGTCGACCGGTACGCACGCTCCAGGTCACGCTCGGTCAACTCACGTGCACCGCCGGTGCATTCAGTCACGTCCTCGCCGGTCAGCTCCAGGTGCACGCCACCCAAGCGCGTGCCCGCCGCCGCATGCAGGTCGAAGGACATCTCCACCTCGCCGCGCACGTTGTCGAAGCGACGCGTCTTGAAGCCGTTCGCCGTGCTCTCGGTGTTGCCGTGCATCGCATCGCACACCCACAGTACGCGGCGGCCATCGCGCTTCACTGCGTCCAGCAGCGGCGGCAGCTTCTCGGCAATCTGCGCCGCACCCATGCGGTGGATGAAACTGAGGCGTCCGGGTTCGTCGTCCGGGTTCAGCACGTCGATCAACCGCAGCAGCTGGTCCGGCTGCACCGACGGCCCCACCTTGATCGCGATCGGATTGCGCACGCCACGCAGGTACTCCACGTGCGCGCCATCCAGCGCGGCGGTGCGCATGCCGATCCACGGGTAATGCGTGCTCAGGTTCAACCAGCCCTGCTGGCGTGGCACCTGCCGGGTCAGCGCCTGCTCGTACGGCAGCAGCAGCGCTTCGTGCGAGGTGTAGAAATCGATGCGGTTGAGGTTGTGCACGCGGGCCCCGGCCAGGGTCTCCATGAAGTGCACGGCGTCGCCGATCGAGGCCACCATCTTCTGGTACTCGGCGGCCAGCGGCGAATGCCGCACCCACTCCAGGTTCCAGTATTCGGGATGGTGCAGGTCGGCGAAGCCGCCGTCGATCAGCGCACGCACGAAGTTCATCGTCATCGCCGAATGCGCGTGGGCCTGCAGCATCCGCTTCGGATCCGGCAGGCGCGCGGCCTCGGTGAACGCCGGCGCATTGATCACGTCGCCGCGGTAGCTGGGCAGGGTCACGCCATCGCGGGTCTCGGTGTCGGCCGAGCGCGGCTTGGCGTACTGGCCGGCAAAACGACCAACACGGATAACCGGCTGGCGCAGGCCGTGCACCAGCACCAGGCTCATCTGCAGCAGCACTTTCAGCCGGTTGGAGATCGTGCCCGATTCGCAGTCGCTGAAATTCTCGGCGCAGTCACCGCCCTGCAGCAGGAAGCGCTTGCCTTCCTGCGCGTCGGCCAGCTGCTGCTTCAGCGCCAGGATCTCCCACGAGGTCACCAGCGGCGGCAGCCGCTTCAGCTCGTGCAGGGCGGCGTCCAGCGCGATGGGATCGGGATAGGTCGGCATCTGCAGGGCGGTCTTGCCACGCCAGCTCTCCGGCGACCAGCCAGCGCCGGCGGCGGTCGCAGCGGGATCGGAGACGGGCGGAACGGCGGACAGGCTCATTGCAGAATTCCGGGGTGGGGGGCAGTCATGGTCGCAGAGCCGGCCGCTGTCGCAAAGGCCCGACTGCCGTCTGCACATCGCTGAACACCGGGGAAAGGGCAACGCGATCGGCCACAAACCGTATGACCACACCCGCCCGGACAGGCGCATGATTCGCTCCGCAGTGTTACGAAGTAACAATCCCATCCCCTCCGCCGGCCCCTTCCACAGCCCATCCGCCATGAAGCCCTCCCTGCTCGCTACCGGCATCACCTTCGCCTTGGCCCTGGCCAGCCTGCCCTCCCTCGCCCTGGCCGCCGATGCCGCCACTGACGCCGCCCCGGTGAAGGACCTTGACACCGTCACCGTCAGCGCCCAGCTCGACCAGGCGCGAAACGCGCTGTCGCCCGACATCGGCAGCAGCCAGTACCAGATCACCGCCGAGGACATCCAGAAGCAGCCGCTGGGCGCGTCCGCGCCGCTCAGCCAGGTGCTGCTGCAGGCGCCGGGCGTGGTCCAGGATTCCTACGGTGGCGTGCACGTGCGCGGCGACCACGCCAACCTGCAGTACCGCATCAACGGCGTGCTGCTGCCCGAGTCGATCTCCGGTTTCGGCCAGACCCTGGACGCGCGCACGATCAAGAGCATCCGCCTGATGGACGGCGCGCTACCGGCACAGTTCGGCGAGCGCACCGCCGCGGTGGTCGACATCACCACCCGCAGCGGCGCCGAGCTCGGCAATGGCGGCAGCGTCGGCATCACCGCCGGCTCGTTCGGCAAGGTCAACCCGAATGCCTCCTGGTGGGGCTCACAGGGGCGCTGGAGCTGGTTCCTGACCGGCAACTACGACCAGAACGACGTAGGCCTGGAGAACCCGACCAGCTCGCGCAAGCCGGAACATGACGACACCCACCAGGGCAAGGCCTTCGCCGACCTGACCTACCTGGTCAACGACACGACCCGCCTGAGCGTGTTCGCCGGCTTCGCCAACAACCGCTTCCAGATTCCGGTCAACCCGGGCCAGACCCCGCAGTTCGGCTACCTGGACACCACCACCTTCGATTCCAGCCAGCTGGATGAGACGCAGCGCGAAACCACCCGCTTCGGCATGCTGGTGTTGCAGGGCACGCTGGGCCAGACCGCCTACCAGGTCTCGGTCGGGCAGCGCTACAGCGATGTCGGCTTCAATCCCGACGTGGCCGGCGACCTGGTGTTCAGTGGCGTCGCCTCGCAGGTCCAGCGCAGCAACCGCGCCAACACGCTGCAGGCGGATTTCTCCACGCCGCTGGGCGATAACCACACGCTGCGTTATGGCGTGTACGGCAACCAGGAGCGTGCCCGCGCCAGCAACAACAGCTGGGTGTTCCCGGTCGACGACGACGGCGCCCAGACCAGCACCACGCCGTCGCAGATCGCCGACAGCAGCGCGTTCAAGGCCACCACGATGGCGGTCTACGTGCAGGACGAGTGGAAGATCGGCGACGACTGGACGGTCAACTACGGCCTGCGCGGTGACCGCTACAAGGCCTTCGGCCAGACCGAGGGCCAGCTCAGCCCGCGCCTGGGCGTGGTCTGGACGGCCAGCGGCAGCACCACCTTGCACGCCGGCTACTCGCGCTACTTCACCCCGCCGGCCAGCGAGCTGATCGCCACCAGCGACATCAGCCTGTATGACGGCACCACCAACGCGCAGCCGTCCGGTGGCAACAACATTCCGCTGGCCGAGCGCAGCGACTACTACGACATCGGCGTCTCCCAGCAGGTCGGCGAGCACCTCACCCTGGGCCTGGATGCCTATGACCGCCGCGTCTCGCGCCTGCAGGACGAAGGCCAGTTCGGCGCCGCCTACATCTACTCGACGTTCAACTACCGTCGCGGCCACATCCGCGGCCTGGAATTCAGCGCCGACTACAGCCACGGTCCCTTCAGTGCCTACTTCAACGCCGCCCTGAACGAGGCCATCGGTACCGACGTCATCACCAGCCAGTACAACCTGGACCCGGAGGCCCTGGCCTATGTGGCTGACCACTGGATCCATCTGGACCACGACCAGAAGCTGACCTCGTCGGGTGGCTTCAGCTACGCCTTCGCCGGCCACAACCGCATCGGTGCGAACTACGTGTTCGGCAGCGGCCTGCGCTCGGATACCGACACGGCGCCCAACGGTGGCGAACTGCCGTCCTACCTGCAGGTGAACCTGAGTGCCGGCCACGACTTCAATGCCGACAGCGGGCATCCGCTGCACGTGCAGGTGGCGGTGATCAATGCACTGGATCGCAGCTACCAGCTGCGTGATGGCGGCGGCGTCGGCGTGTTCGCGCCACAATGGGGCCCGCGCCGCGGCGCCTACCTGAGCCTGCAGCAGGACTTCTGAGGTAGTGCCGTCCGCTGGCCGGCATTCCCGCGGTGTGCCGGCCAGCGGC
>NZ_QETL01000111.1:0-11980 GCF_003105135.1 Stenotrophomonas sp. SPM
ATGCAGGGGCGTTGGCGCCATGGATGGCGCCATCGAGCTTACAGGGACGTACTTGCAGCGTCCCCTGCATGGCCTACCCGCCCCGCCAAGCGCGGCTTTTGCTCTGAGCGTCACACCACGAGGGGCTCAGCCGTTCGCCGCCGCAAACGCCGGCCGCGTCAGGTTGTCCGCCTCGCCATCAGTGCACAGCACTTCGTCTTCGATGCGGATGCCACCATACGGACGGAAGAAGTCCACGCGGTCCCAGTTGACCGCATCGCCATGGCCGGCAGCCTTCACTTCGTCCAGCAGCATGTCGATGAAGTACAGGCCCGGTTCGATGGTCACCACCATGCCCGGTTCCAGCACGCGGGTCAGGCGCAGGTAGGGATGGCCGGCCGGGCGCTCGATGCGGCCGCCTTCTTCACTGGCGGCGAAACCGGCCACGTCGTGCACCTGCAGGCCGATCATGTGGCCTATGCCGTGCGGGAAGAACGCGGCGCTGACGCCGGTTTCCAGCGCGGTCTGCGG
This sequence comes from Stenotrophomonas sp. SPM, assembly GCF_003105135.1. NCBI lineage: Bacteria > Pseudomonadati > Pseudomonadota > Gammaproteobacteria > Lysobacterales > Lysobacteraceae > Stenotrophomonas > Stenotrophomonas sp. SPM. The sequence continues at coordinate 511 of NZ_QETL01000111.1, forward strand.
CGATACCTTGATGACGCCGAAATCCTTCAGCACGCCCATCAGCGAAAGATGCGCGTCCACGTGCAGCTGCTTGTAATCGAAGCCGGCACGCACCGCCGCGCACATCTGCTGCTGGGCCGCGTCCACCGCGTCGATCATCGCGGCAAACTCGTCGTGGCCCTTGGCCGCATAGGTGCGGGTGATGTCGCTGGCGTAGCCATGCGCGCTGGCACCGGCATCGATCAGGAAGCTGCGCAGCGGCTGCGGGGCCTTGCGGCCCAGCTCGGTGTAGTGCAGCACGGCGGCGTGTTCGTTCAGCGCAACGATGTTGCCGTACGGCAGTTCATTGGCATCCTGGCCCACGGCCTGGCAGTAGGCCATGTGGATGTTGAACTCATCGGCACCATTGCGGAACGCGGCCTCGGCAGCACGATGGCCGCGTACGCCCAGCACCTGCGCCTGGCGCATCAGCGCGATTTCGTACGGCGTCTTGCAGGCGCGGTGCCATTCCAGGTAGTTCACCACCGGGGCCGGGTTGTTCGGCACGTAAGCCCCCAGCGCGCTCTGCGGCTCGCCCAGGATCGCGCAGCGCGCCGGATCGGCCGGCAGCAGGGCCAGCGCGTCTTCCGGCTTGCGGATGATGTGGATGTCGAAGTGCTCCACCCACCAGCCGCTGGGGGCGTCCGGCACCACGTGCCAGTAGTCGAACGGCTGGTGGAAGATCACCGCCGGGCGCTTGCCCGGGGTGAACACCACCCAGCTGTTGGGCACGCGGGTGAGCGGCAGCCACGCCTTGAACTGCGGGTTCACCGCGTACGGGTAGTCACGATCGTCGAACACCTGGTAGTGCAGGGTGCCGCTGGGTACCACCAGGTGGTCGAAGCCGCCGCGTGCCAGCGCCTGTTCGGCGCGTCGGCACAGCACGGCCAGGTGGTCGGAATACAGGGCGCCAGGGTCTTGCTGGATCATTGCGGTGGCTCGACACGGAAAACGGCCCTAGATTCTGCCGCATACCGCAGAAAACCGCTGTGCAGGAACCGGCACTCAGCCTGTCGAAACCGGCGCCTCGTCGCTGTCCTCGCCGATCCAGGCGCGCAGCAGATGCCGATGTTCGCGCGACAGGGTCAGGAAGCGGAACCCGGCCCAGCTCTGGCCCGGGGCATGCGCCGGCTCGCTCCACAGCAGGTGCACGCCCACATCGATGGCTGCGCTGCGGCCATCGCCCAGCGGGAGCGGGAAGCGCAGCTGGTACAGGGCGTCGTCGCGCAGGGGCTGGCTGGCCAGCATCAGCATGCCGGTTTCGGACACATTGCCCAGCCGGCCCACCACGCTGTCGCGCATCTGGTCGGTCACCGGGACCAGGTCGGACACCTGGCGGCGCGGTGCGCGGCGGGTGTCCTGCGGCGGTAGCTGGCTCATGCGTCAGGCTCCTGGCGGCGGCGACCGGCCAACGCGCGCAGGGCCGACAGGCTGGCCTGCCACGCGCGGTCGACCAGGCGGCCTTTTTCTTCGGTGACCAGCTGCGCCCGGCCAGCGGCCATCTGCCGGGCCAGCGTATCCAGGTCGGTTTCGCTGCTCTTCTGCCCGCGCGGATTGACGAACAACACGTGGCCGGTCAGCAGGCTGTACCAGGACAGGCGCTGGCGGCGCACGCTGCCGTCCTCGTCGGCCAGGTCGAACCAGCTGCCGAAGGGCAGGTTGGTCAGCTGCTCATGGCTGGCCTGTTCGGCCGGCGTGCGCGGTGTGGCGGCGTGGGCGCCGGTATGGGCCGCCGCATGCTCGCCCAGGCGTGCACGTGCCTTCAGGCGCGCGCTCAGCTCGGTGCGTGAGGTGTGCTCGTCTTCGCCGCCGGGCGTGGCCAGGCGACGGGCGACCGCCGAAGCTTCCTCGGGGTGGTAGCCGACCTGCAGCAGGGCCGCTTCCACTTCCGCGGCCAGCGGCGCGTCGGGCACGCTGTCGGCCTCGGCCGGTGCGGCGGTGACGGCTGCAATGCGTTCGGTCTGCTGCAGGCGTTCCTGCCACTGCGCCGAGTCATCGCCATGGCGCAGCCGGGTCAGGGTCAGCGCGTCGGCCCAGGCCTCGCGCAGCAGGGTCTGCACGAAGCGTGGCGGCTCCTGTGCCTGGCATTGCTGGTCGATCTGCGCGCTCGCTTCGCGGCGGGCCAGGGCCAACCGTTCCTTGCCGCGCGCTGCTTCCACATGGCGGCGTTCGGCCAGCTCGGCGCGATGCGCGGCGGCGCGCTGGTGCTGCTGGATTTCTTCATTGGCCGCAGCGAACGCTTCGGGCGTACGCGCGTCCTGGCCCAGCAGTCCCTGCACGCTCTGCGCCAAGCGCTGCATCAGCTGCGGGTCCACGTCATCATCGCCCAGCCAGTTGGCACCGGCTTCGGCGATGGTATTGAGCAGTTCGCGCGCGGGGTGTTCGTCGCGTACGAAGAAGGCGGGGTCGGCCATCGCCGCGCGCGCCAACGGCACCTGCAGGCGGGCCAGCAGGGCGGCCGGCACGGGGTCGGGGCGCTGTTGCTGCTGGACCTGCTGCAGCAGCAGGCGCAGCAGGTCGAGGTGGTCGCGATCGTGGCTGGCCAGTTGGGCCTGTGCGCCGTGCTCACTGCGCAGCTGCGCGGTCACGGCAGTCTGCAGGTCGGTGATGCTGGTGGCGGCGCCGGCCTGGGCCTGCAGGCGCGCCAGCACCGCATCCACCAGGCCGCTGGGCACCGAAGGCGGTTCGATGGCCATCGGCGCGGCGTGCCGGGCCTGCTGCAGCAGGTCGTGCAGCAGGTTGGCCGGGGGCGTGGTCAGTTCCGGGTTGGCCGCACCCGGCGGGACGGCGTCGGCGAAGGCGTTCTGCATCAGCGCCGACCACGAACCCGCGCGGCCGGTGCTGCCCCAGCCGGTCAACGGCTCGGCCGAACGCGGTGCAGGCTGCGTCGCGCGGCCACCGCCGACGGACTGGGTGATGATGCGGCGGGTGCTGGACGAGCGCGCCAGGTACGGGGTGTAGACCAGGCCCGGCAGCACGCCGTGCTGGGCCAGCAGGTTGTTGGCGCGCTCCAGGACGTCGCCGAGGCGTTCCAGCAGCTGGCGTTCGAAGCTGCGATAGAGCGCCAGCTGCAGTTCCGCGCTCAGCCCATCCTGTTCGGCCAGGCGCCGCACCAGGGTGCACAGCGCCTGCGGCGCCAGCGGCAGGGTGTCGTTGTCGAACGCCGGGGCGGCGGCCAGCACCGCAAGGCGCTGGCCGAGCAGGTTCAGGGCATTGCCCGAACGCTGGTTTTCCCGGCGCACCATTTCGGTCAGCACCAGGTTGCGGTCCACTTCGTGGTCATCCACCAGTGACAGGCCCAGCAGGCCCGGCGGGCGGCCGGACGCGCTCGCCGGCGCGGTGTCCTGCGGCGCACGCAGCTGCACCAGGCTGTCGGCCAGCGCATCGAGCATGCGGTCGCAGAAGGTGCCGGCAAACGCGTGCAGCTGGCCACGCTGTGCCAGCAGCTCGGCCTGCATCTGCGGATTGCGTGCGTGCTCGGCATCGTGCAGCAACGCCTGTTCGGCCGCTTCCACGGTAAGGATGAGCGGCGCGGTCAGCACATGGCGGCACAGCACCAGCAGTTCACCCAGCAGCTCGCGCACGCGGGGGGGCAGGTCTGCGGCGGCCAGGCGCGCGCTGTCAGGGGTGGCAAAGGGGAAAGCGGCAGACATCGGGTGCAGTTCCGGGATTCCCGCGAATCGACATGGGAATCTACCGTGTCGGCAGCCACGGGCGCTACTTGAGGAATTTCTGCGGTGGGCACCCGTTCAAACGCAGCGAAGGGCGGCCAGCGGCCGCATCCACCGGGTGCAACGCACCCGCCGCGCATGGCCCGGCGCTATTCCTCCAGGAACAGGCTCACCACGTCGTTGGTGAAGCGACGGCCCAGTTCGGTCGGCTGCACGTGGTCGCCGGTCACCTCCAGCCAGCCGCGCTGCACGGCCTCGGCCAGCGATGCGTCCAGCACGCTGCGCGGCAGACCGGTACGCGACTCGAAATCGCGCAGGCCGAAACCTTCGTGCAGGCGCAGCAGGTTCAGCATGTACTCGAAGGGCAGGCGATCGGCGGCGATCACTTCGTCGCCACCGAACGAGGCCGGGTTGCCGGCGCTGTCCATGTAGGCCTGCGGGTGCTTGAGCTTCCAGCGCCGCAGCACGTGTTCCTCGGCACCGGAGCTGATCTTGCCGTGCGCGCCGGCGCCGATGCCCAGGTAATCGCCGAAGCGCCAGTAGTTCAGGTTGTGCGCGCTCTGCCGGCCGGGACGGGCATAGGCACTCACTTCGTACTGGCCGAAACCGGCCTGCGCCAGCAGCGCCTGGCAGTGCTCCTGCATGTCCCAGGCGTTGTCCTCGTCGGGGATGCCCTGCGGCGGCCGTGCGAAGAACACGGTGTTCGGTTCCAGGGTCAGCTGGTAGTGCGAGATGTGTGCCGGCTGCAGCGCGAAGGCGCGTTCCAGGTCGGCCTCGGCGCCTGCCAGGGTCTGTTCCGGCAGCGCGTACATCAGGTCGATGTTGAAATTGTCGTAGCCCGCGTCCTGCGCCATCTTCACCGCGCGCTCGGCTTCGCCACTGTCGTGGATGCGGCCCAGGCGCTTCAGCGCGGCATCGTCGAAACTCTGGATGCCGAAGCTGAGGCGGTTCACGCCGGCCGCGCGGTAGCGGTCGAAGCGACCGTGCTCGGCGGTGCCCGGGTTGGTTTCCAGGGTGATCTCGGCATTGGGGGCAAAGCGCAGGCGCGCGCTGGCCTGCTGCAGGAAGCGGTCGATCGCTTCCGGCGGGAACAGGCTGGGCGTACCGCCACCGAAGAACACGCTGTGCACCACCCGGCCCCAGACCAGCGGCAGGTCCTGGTCGAGGTCGCGCAGCAGGGCGTCGATGTAGGCCTCGAACGGCAGCTCGCCCTTGGCCTGGTGCGAGTTGAAATCGCAGTACGGACATTTGCGCACGCACCACGGCAGATGCACGTACAGCGACAGCGGCGGCGGCACCAGGCGCGGCGCGGTGTCGTGTGCGTGGTCGGCGGAGCAGGCTTCGCCGGGCAGGTGGTTGCAGTGGTCGTGGTCGTGCGGCATGGGCTTCATCGGTAGTGCCGGCCGCTGGCCGGCTTCCCTGGAGTAATCAGTTGGGCGTCAGAGCCAGCGGGCCAGCTGCTGCTTGAGCTGCTGCAGGGCGGTAGCGCGGTGGCTGATGGCGTTCTTCAGCGCCGGCTCCATCTCCGCGGCGGTCAGGCCGTGGGTGGTATCGAGGAACACCGGGTTGTAGCCGAAGCCGTTCGTGCCGCGCAGTTCGCGGATAATCTGGCCTTCCCAGCGGCCTTCGCAGATCAGCGGCTGCGGGTCGGTGGCATGGCGCAGCAGCACGATGACCGCATAGAAGCGGGCCGTGCGCTGGCCATCGGCAATGTCGGCCATCGCCTCCAGCAGCTTGGCGTTGTTGGCCGCGGCATTGGTCGGGTGGCCGGCGTAGCGCGCGCTGTACAGGCCGGGCGCGCCGCCGAGGGCGTCGACGATCAGGCCCGAATCATCGGCCAGTGCCGGCAGGCCGGTCGCTTCGCAGGCCGCGCGTGCCTTCAGCAGCGCGTTCTCGACGAAGGTCAGGCCGGTTTCCTCCACGTCACCCAGGCCCAGTTCGGCGGCCGAGGTGATCTGCAGCGGCAGGTCGGCGAGGATCTCCTGCATTTCCACCAGTTTGCCGGCGTTGTGGCTGGCAAGCACGAGCGTCTTCATCAGCGGGGCTCCAACAGGTCCCAGGTGTTGCCGTACAGATCGCGGAACACCGCGACGGTGGCATAGGCTTCCTCGCGCGGCGCTTCCAGGAATTCAACGCCGGCAGCAACCATCGCCGCGTGGTCGCGGTGGAAGTCATCGGTGTTGAGGAAGAAGCCGACGCGGCCACCGGTCTGGTTGCCGATGCGGCTGCGCTGTTCCTCGTTGCTGGCGCGGGCCAGCAGCAGGGCGGCAGCGCTGCCATCGGTCGGCCCGACCACCACCCAGCGCTTGCTGCCCTGATCGATGTCGTCCAACAGGACGAAGCCGAGCTTGCCGGTGTACCAGGCAATGGCTTCGTCGTAGTCGGCCACCACCAGGGTGGTCAGGGCGATGCGGCGGTTCATGCCGACAGCGCCGCCTGCTGTGCGGCCAGCAGCTCGCCCACGCCCTTTTCGGCCAGGCCCAGCAGCGCGTCCAGCTCGTCGCGGCGGAAGGCGTGGCCTTCGGCGGTGCCCTGCAGCTCGATGAAGCCGCCACCGTCGTTCATCACCACGTTCATGTCGGTGTCGCAGTCGCTGTCTTCGGCGTAGTCCAGGTCCAGCACCGGGGTGCCGCGATACACGCCCACCGAAACGGCCGCCACGGCGCCGAGGATCGGGTTGCGCTTGATGTCGCCACGCTTCATCAGCACGCTCACCGCATCGACCAGGGCCACGTAGGCGCCGGTGATGGCGGCGGTGCGGGTGCCACCGTCGGCCTGCAGCACGTCGCAGTCCAGGGTGATGGTGCGTTCGCCCAGCGCGTTGCGGTCCACGCAGGCGCGCAGGCTGCGGCCGATCAGGCGCTGGATTTCCAGGGTGCGGCCGCCCTGCTTGCCACGCGCCGCTTCACGGTCGCTGCGGGTGTGGGTGGCGCGCGGCAGCATGCCGTACTCGGCGGTCACCCAGCCTTCGCCCTTGCCGCGCAGGAAGCCCGGCACGCGGTTTTCCACGCTGGCGGTGCACAGCACGCGGGTTTCACCGAAGCACACCAGCACCGAACCCTCGGCATGGCGGGTGAAGCCGCGTTGGATGACGACCGGGCGGAGCTGGTCGGGCTGGCGGCCACTGGGGCGGGAATCGGACATGGTGCGGGTTCCGTAAAGGCAGGGGAGTACGCCGCCATGCCCGCGACCGTGACGGGGCGGGCAGGGGGGCTCAGGTGAGGGCGCTAGGGTACCATTCCCCCTTTGCACGCACCGGACACATTCCATGATTCGAAGCATGACCGCCTATGCCGGCGGCGAGCGCGTCACCCCGTGGGGCACGCTGGGCTGCGAGCTGCGCTCGGTCAACCACCGGTTCCTGGAAGTGGGCACCCGCCTGCCCGAGGAACTGCGGGCGCTTGAACCGCAGCTGCGCGAGCGCATCGCCGCCCGCCTGAGCCGCGGCAAGCTGGACCTGGTCATGCGCCTGCGTGCGCCGGAAGGCGCGGCCAGCCTGCAGGTGAACGAAGCGCTGCTGGGCCAGCTGGGCCAGCTCGCGCACCGCCTGACCTCCGATTTCCCCAATCTGCAGGTCAGCTTCACCGAGCTGCTGCAGCTGCCGGGCGTGACCCAGGGCGAGGTCACCGACGCAGCGGCCCTGCAGGCCGAGGCGCTGTCGCTGTTGGATCAGGCGCTGGACGGCTTCGTCGCTGCCCGTGAACGCGAAGGCGACAAGCTGGCCGCCGCCATTGCCGAGCGCGTGGACGGCATCGAGCGCATCGCCAATGACGTCCGCACGCTGATTCCTGCCATTCGCGACGGCCAGCGCGCCAAGCTGGCCGCCCGCCTGGCCGATCTGCCGCACCCGGTCGATCCCGGCCGTGCCGAGCAGGAACTGGTGATGTGGCTGCAGAAGCTGGACGTGGACGAGGAGCTGGACCGCCTGGGCAGCCACATTGTCGAGATCCGCCGCGTGCTGAAGCAGCGCGAGCCGGTCGGCCGCCGCCTGGATTTCCTGCTGCAGGAATTCAACCGCGAAGCCAATACGCTGGGGTCGAAGTCGGTGGACAGCCGCACGTCCAATGCTGCGGTGGAGCTGAAGGTGCTGATCGACCAGATCCGCGAGCAGGTGCAGAACATCGAATGATGTGCAGCGGGGCGCCTTCGGGCGCCCTTGTTGAATGGCGCACGCTCGTCGCTACTTCGCGATGGCCGGCGTCGCTGGCTGGAGGAGGCGGGCCAGCCTCCCGGCCCGCTCTGTTAAAGTTGCGTGCCCGCACCCCGGGGAGCCGTCTGCCGGGCCTGGTTCCAGGATGTTCCGCGCAGCTCCCGCCGTGCTGGCGCGATCCTCCGCGCCGGTTCTGGAACATCGAGGATAAATTTTGCGAAATCAACAGCTTGGGTTCCGCGCATGAGTGCCCCGTCCACCCCGTCGGCCGCCGTTGCGCGCGGCACGCTGTACATCGTTGCCGCCCCCTCGGGCGCCGGCAAGAGCAGCATCGTCAATGCCACCCTGGCGCGTGACCCGCAGATCGCCCTGTCCATTTCATTCACCTCGCGCGCCATGCGCCCGGGTGAGGTGAACGGCGAGCACTACCACTTCGTCAGCGCCGAGACGTTTGAGGAAATGATCGCCGACGGCGATTTCTTCGAGCATGCCTGGGTGCATGGTGACTGGAAGGGCACTGCCCGCCAGTCGGTGGAACCGCAGCTGGCCGCCGGCCAGGACGTGCTGCTGGAAATCGACTGGCAGGGTGCGCAGCAGGTGCGCCAGCTGGTGCCGGGCACGGTGACGGTGTTCATCCTGCCGCCGTCCAAGCAGGCCCTGCAGGACCGCATGCGCAAGCGCGGCCAGGACAGCGAGGCGGTCATCGCCCAGCGCCTGGGCGCCGCCCGCGATGAAATGCTGCACTTCAACGAGTTCGACTACGTCATCGTCAACGAGGTATTCGATACCGCCGTGGACGAGCTGTGCGCCATCTTCACCGCCAGCCGCCTGCGCCGGGAGGCCCAGAAGGTCCGCCACGCCGGCCTGATCCAGGCCCTGCTGACCCCCGATGCGGGTGCAACTGACTGATTCCAAAAGAATCGGGTGGGGGTTGGCTTGATTTTGTCCAGCCCCTGCCAGTACACTCCGTCCCCTTTCCCTCATTCGACTGAGCGGCCGACCGGTCGCCGGGAGCCCGTATGGCCCGCATCACCGTAGAAGATTGCCTGGAAGTCGTTAACAACCGTTTCGAGCTGGTCATGATGGCCTCCAAGCGTGCCCGTCAGCTCGCCAACGGCGTGCAGGCCACCCTGGACAACGACACCGAAGACAAGCCGACCGTGCTGGCACTGCGCGAAATCGCCGCCCGCAAGATCGACAACGCGCTGATCGACGAAGTCGAGAAGGCCGAGCGCGAGCGTGCCGAGCGTGAAGCGCTGGAGTGGGCCGCCGCGGAAGTGGTCGCCGACGAAGACATGTCCAAGAACGACGATTGATCGCATCGATCAATGCCGTTGCTTGACCGCTGAACAGCCCGCCCCGTGCGGGCTGTTTCGCATTCAGGGTTTGCCGTAATCGGCGCGCTGGCATAGGCTTCTGGCATGAACCCAGGCCCCACTGCCAAGGTAGCCGCGCCCACCGCCGCGGCCGTACCTGATTACGTCCTCCAGCTCGAACGCGCCGCCCATTACCTGCCGCCGGAACAGCTGCCGCTGCTGCGCCGTGCCTGGGAAGTCGGTGCGTCGGCGCATGCTGGGCAGACGCGCAAGTCGGGCGAGCCCTACATCACCCATCCGGTGGCCGTGGCCCAGGTCCTGGCCGAGCTCGGCTTGGACGTGGAAGCGCTGATCGCCGCGATCCTGCACGACACCATCGAAGACACCCCGCTGACCCGCGAAGAGCTGGCCTCGGAGTTCGGCGAAGCCGTGGCCGAGCTGGTCGACGGCGTGACCAAGCTGGACAAGCTGAAGTTCCGCGACCGCCAGGAAGCGGCCGCCGAGAGCTTCCGCAAGATGCTGCTGGCGATGTCGCGCGACCTGCGCGTGATCATGATCAAGCTGGCCGACCGCCTGCACAACATGCGCACGCTGGGCGCGCAGAGCCGCGAAGCGCGCGGCCGCATCGCCCGCGAAACGCTGGAGATCTACGCGCCCATCGCCCAGCGCCTGGGCATGAGCCTGGTCAAGAGCGAGCTGCAGAACCTCGGCTTCAAGGCGCTGTACCCGTGGCGCCACGCCATCATCGAAAAACACATCCGCAGCCAGCCGGTGGTACGCCGCGAGGCGATGGCGCAGGTGGAAGTACAGCTGTCGCAGCGGCTGGCGAAGGAAGGCATCGAACACCGCCTGGTCAGCCGCATCAAGACCCCGTGGAGCATCTACAACAAGATGCGCGACGAGAACAAATCCTTCGACCAGGTGATGGACGTGTTCGGCTTCCGCCTGGTCGTGCGCAGCGTACCCAGCTGCTACCACGCGCTGGGTGCGGTGCACGCCACCTTCAAGCCGCTGGATGGCCGCTTCCGCGATTTCATCGCCATTCCCAAGGCCAACGGTTACCAGTCGCTGCACACCGTGTTGTTCGGGCCCTACGGTTCGCCCATCGAAGTGCAGATCCGCACCGAGGAAATGGACCTGATCGCCGAACGCGGCGTGGCCGCGCACTGGACCTACAAGTTCGGTGGCGATTCGCCCAACAGCGCGCAGAGCCGCGCCCACGCCTGGATCGTCGAGCTGATCGATTCGCAGCGCGCCGCCGGTTCCTCGCTGGAGTTTCTCGACAACGTGAAGGTCGACCTGTTCCCGGACGAGGTCTACCTGTTCACCCCGAAGGGCAAGATCCTGGCCCTGCCGCGCAACTCGACCGCGCTCGATTTCGCCTACGCGGTGCATACCGACGTCGGCAACATGGCCGTGGCCTCGCGCGTGGACAAGAAGCTGGTGCCGCTGCGCACCAAGCTGGTTTCGGGTCAGTCGGTGGAAATCATCACCGCGCGTTCGGCCACGCCCAAGCCGCAGTGGCTGGAATTCGTGGTCACCAGCAAGGCGCGCACCGCCATCCGCCACCAGCTCAAGCAGCTGGAACACGAAGACGCCGTGCAGCTGGGCCACCGCATGCTGGACCGCGCGCTGGAAGCGATGGATTCCTCGCTGGAACGCCTGCCCAAGGGGCGCCTGGATGCGTTCCTGGCCGAACACCGTTTCCCGCGCCTGGAAGCCCTGCTGGCCGAAGTGGCGCTGGGCAACTGGATGCCGACGCAGGCCGCGCAGGCGCTGATGGCCTATGCCGAACTGCGTGGCGGTCCGAACTCCCGCCAGTATTCGCAGGAAAAGATCCTCATCAACGGCAGCGAACGCGGCGTGGTCACCTTCGCCGGCTGCTGCCAGCCGATCCCCGGCGACGAGATCATGGGCTACCACACCGCCGGCAAGGGCATCGTGGTGCACCGGGTGGATTGCCCGAACCTGGCCGAGCTGCGCAAGTCGCCCGAGCGCTGGGTGCCGATCGGCTGGGACACCACTGTGTCGGGCGATTACAACACTTCGCTGGTGGTGGAAGTGGAGAACGGCACCGGCGTGCTGGCACAGCTGGCCGCGGCCATCGCGCAGAGCCACTCCAACATCGAGCGCGTGGATTACCTGGACCGCGACTTCAACGCCGCCGTGCTGGCATTCAACATCCAGGTGCGCGACCGCAACCATCTGGCCGAAGTCATGCGTCGCCTGCGCCGCCTGTCGGTGGTGCAGTCGGTACGCCGCCAGTAGCTCCACGCCATGCGTGGATGATTCCCGGTAGCGCCGGGCCATGCCCG